>JBJOEQ010000001.1:0-3233 GCA_046049195.1 Actinomycetota bacterium
TGGTTGCACTTTTGCGACCAAGATTGTCAATCCAGTCGTAGCTATACCACCCGGCCCGTCCAAAACCCATTTGCCGAATCCACGGAAACACATCGTGCGGCGGAGCCTTGATGGTGATTGACCGTGTTGCAATGAGCGATGCATCAGCGCATAAGTCGTCACCAACAACAGAGCCGTGAATCTCCTCGCTTGTTGCACCCCAGAATTGAAAGATCATGACAGTGCTGAAGCGTAATATGAGAAATTGTGAGTGTGCCGTTGTTCGTTGCGAAAGAAATAGGGCATACGCTTGTAGACGAAAATGTATGGATGCCCACCGTCACCATTGATGTGTCGCAGTCGCCCGAAGTTGCAGACCTTGCTCGAGTGCATGCAGTGGAGGGGATTGGAGACGTCAGTACTCATGCAATTCGCCAAGATGACACAGTTGTGGTTGGGGTGCAGTTAACAAGTCCGGTGCAGGCAATGTTTGCAGTCACATTTAGTTACGCATTACACCGTGATTTTCTCAACGAAGTAGCCGACGCGGAATCCCTCATTTTTGCAACAACAGACACAGGGTCCGCACATGAGGACCGTCCTTTATGGCTGAGTGTAGATATTGACGGAGCAGCCTTACGTCAAACGATGAGTATTGATTGATGTTGTAGTCGCCGTCCAGCCCTCTGGCATGAGGGGAGCAAGAAATGACTCTGAGGAGATCGATCCTTTTGCTTGACCGGCTTTCCAGATGTCGTATTTGCTATCTGAATACTGCCTAAAAAATTCAGTGACCTTTTGGTGAAGTTCTTCAACGACGTGAGAATATTCAGGTTGTTCTGCGACGTTCTGTGTTTGCAATGGATCGCGCTGGTGGTCGAAGAGAACGTTCGGCCCCGCCCCCGGAAGGCGACACCAATAAGAGAATTGATCCGTCCGTACTCCGCGGGACTCTTCTTGTTCAAAAAAGACTTCGCTGCGTTGATGGTCTTCACCTTGAAGTAGTGCCTTAAAAGAGGTGCCTGCTGACTGGTCAAATTGACGGGTTGTTCCAACCATGTCGAGGACTGTTGATGGCAGATCGATTTGGCTACACAGCGCATCCGATACGTAATTTGTTGGCACAGAAGGGTGGCGCACGATGAAGGGGATTCGCACTGCGGCGTCATATAAATGAGAAGGGCGCGTCTGGATGGTGTGTCCCCATAGCCCGTGCTGCCCATACAAGTTGGCTTGATCTGCTGTGTAGATCACGATTGTGTCCTCGAGCAGGTCCTTGTCTTTTAGTGCTGAGACAATCTTGCCTACGCCATCATCGACAATTGCGATTTGTGCGCACACATTGGCCATTGATGCAGGGTCATTGTGCATCCTCATCAAGTTGTACAGCATGTGTCGGCTGTAACGATTCGGATCATCGGCACCTCGAATAAGACTCAGCAACTCATCTGATATCGCTGTGCGCGGAAAAGTATCGAACTTGTTGCCGACGAACATTTCATAGAAGCGATTACGAAAATCTGGACCGAGATTGGTCGGAGGTAGTAAATACGGTGCGTCGTAGTTAACCATCAAAAAGAATGGATGGTCGCCGCGTTCTTCGATGTAATCGACTGCTCTCTCAGTGAAAAAGTCAACAATGTGTCTGTCGTTGACCTCGTATTCTTCGCCGTGATCAATGACCTGGTTGTCGTAGAAGTCCTCAGTATGGCCACGAACAAATGTGACAGTTTCATCAAAACCAGGAATTGGAACTCGTGGTTGACCAAGATGATGTTTACCAACCATGGCGGTGTGATAGCCAGCATCTTGGAGGACTGTTGCTAGCGATTCAAATTCTTGAATCGCAGACCAAGTATCTGGCCAATTCCGCAAATCCACATCTCGCAACCAACTGTGAACACCATGTTGTGAAGGCATGAGCCCAGTCAAAAGAGAAGCTCTCCCCGGCGAACACATCCCATTGGTGCAATAGAACCGTGTCAAAGTGGTTCCGTGCTTTGCTAGGTCGTCGATATGCGGGGTATACACCTCGTGGTTGCCGTAACAACCGAGCAGGTCTGGCGGCTGATTGTCAGCAGTAATCAGAACAATATTTGTCATGAGTGTGTCATGAGTGTGTCATGTACGAGACTTAGCAATCACACGGTCTGCGGCGAGGTATCCAGATGAGATTGCTCCATCCATATAACCATTCCACTTTGCAGCAGTTTCTGTTCCAGCCCATTCAACGAGACCAAATGGCCGGCAGAGTTCTTTGCCTAGTTGTGTCCACACTCCAGGTCCGAGGTGGCCTCCGTAGCAACCCCCGCTCCATTGCTCCGCAGTCCAGTCAAGCTCGACTACTTCAATAGGTGATGCAGCTGCTGGGCCGAACAAGTCGACCAACGTGTTGAGGAAAATCTCGCGTCGTTCCTGAACGCTTAATGAAGATGCCTTTCGCGCATGTGCCCCCTCAAAGAATCCCAACAACATTCCAGATCGACCATCTGGTGGGGAATTATCGAAAGTGATGGAGACAGGGTGATCAAGAGATACGCCGAAGCCAGCCATGTTGTCGTCTCGCCAAAATGGTGTTTTATATGTGGCGATGATTTTGATGACAGCGCCCATTGGAACATTTTGAACTAGTTGTTGACGCGCCGTTGGCAGGGGAGGCGTAAATGCAATAGCTCCGATTAAGTGCTGTGGAATTGTCACAATCACCGCGTCTGCTGAGTACTCAGATTGTGTGGTCCGAACAGTCACTCCACTACCTGTTTGAGAGATGCTGGCGACTGGTTCGTTGAGATGAAGGTGATTGCCAAGTTGTTTTGCCATCGTTTCAGAAATGATTTGCGATCCTCCGACAATGCGACTCTTTTGCGCACCCTCAGCGGTGCCCATCAAACGGTCGAGCATTCCTCCTGAGTGGCAGTAGAAGAGAAAATGCAATAGCGAAATTTCAGTTGCTTCTGCACTAAAGATTGCTGCAGTAATAGCTCGCCAGAAATCTCGAGACTGTTCAAAACGTAAGTGCTGACGAAGCCAGGTCTCAAGTGTTTGGCCGTCCCATTCAGTTGCCTTTGGCGAAGTCCATGGTTCATCGAGTGAAACCTTGGCTGCCATTCTCTCTAGACGCTTTTGTGAAATGCCCACTTCTACAAGAACGTGAGGCGGCAGTCCGAAAGTGTCACCAGTGAACTTCTTGATTTTCCCTTTTAGCGAGACGATGTAATCACCTTCGTCGTATGTGTCAAAGGTTGACAATCCCA
>JBJOEQ010000002.1:0-2959 GCA_046049195.1 Actinomycetota bacterium
CCGGTCACGATGGTTCACTTGCGACAATCCACGCAAACACTCCGCGTGACGCCATCTCGCGGCTCGAGACAATGGTCATTATGTCTGGATTCGATCTTCCATTGCGAGCAATCCGCGACCAAATTTCCTCAGGATTAGACATCATCGTACAAATGACTCGATTCCGTGATGGGACGCGCAGAGTTACACAGATATCCGAGGTAACTGGAATGGAAGGTGACATAATCACTCTTTCCGATCTCTACACATTCGTTTATAAAAGTGGAGTGGACTCAACCGGTCAAATCCTTGGCGGTCTGCAACCCACCGGCGTAAGACCCTCGTTTCTCGAGCGTCTTGCAGACCGTGGGATCGAGTATTCCCATCCCATTGATCGAAATTCAGGACCTGGAGTCAAGAAGCACAATAAAGCGCCATGATTCTCTCCTTGCGGTTCTTCGCAACTACATGCCTAATAAGTGCGACCACCTTCGGGATGATCTCATTTAAGGACTCAGCAACCAACGCAGTCGCCAAAGCCCCTTCCTCTACTGCAAGCCCCGAGACGGGTTTTGCAGTAGAGGAAGTAAACATAAAGGATTTCCCAACTGTTCGCATCAACATCAGCGTTTCCGGTGGACTGAAATCCATACTGGCCAATGGTGGTTCATTTAGCATCACCGAAAATGGTCAGTCGAGGCCTACTACCGCGACAAATATTTTAATTAGCAATGGTCTTGACATCATCTTGGTGATTGACCGTTCTGGTTCAATGGCGGGAGATGCCATGAACGAAACAAAAAAAGCGGCAATTGGCTTCATTACCTCAATGCCGCCCGAAGTGTCCATCGGGCTGGTGAGTTTCGGTTCGAACGTGACATTGGATGTCGAGTTAACAGGAGATCGTGATCGTCTCTCCGCTGCCATATCGACGATTAAGGCTGAGGGTCGAACCGCCTTAAATGATGCTGTCGTCTTTGCAGCAACCCAATTTGCGTCAACAACTAAACGTCGCGTCATAGTCTTGCTCTCCGACGGCGGTGACAGCGCGAGTTCAGCAACGCTGGAAGAGGCAGTTGCTGCGACGAGTGGCATTCGTGTAGAAATCATTGAGATAAAGACATCCGATACGAATCGAGATGCACTCGACCAACTTGCCGCTCCCCAAATAGTTCGGTCTACTCCTAACCCGGCAGAACTTGACGAACTCTACGCAAGTGTTGCCCAAAGCTTGGTGGATCGAGTTGAAATTGTGTATACCTCTAATGCACAAGGTGGAGACACAGTTGATCTCGACATTCGTCTGGTCGGCACTTATCAAACACGAGAGACCGCAGTGTCGTTCGTTGCGGCCCCAATCTCGACACCACTGGCAACCAAACCACCGGCAACCAACAATTCTGAAAACTCGAGCCAAGGTTTCCCATGGATCTTTCTCTTATCTATCCTGCTCGTCTTTGGCGGACTTGCGTTACTGATGATCTCAGTCTTGATACCTCCTGACCGTTCGATGCGACAACGGTTATATCCATCAAACGATCCCATCATAAGTCGATCCAGAACGGAAGATGTCGCCACTGCAATTGAACGTCGCTTACAGAACACCGGCCGCTACAAACGATTGGTTGCTGATATCGAGACATCTGGGATCGACCTCAAAGCATCGGTATTTGTACTCAATACGTTGCTCATCACGACTGCGTCAGTGGTTGCCGGCTTTGCCTTCATTGGTATTATGGGTGTGCTGATTGCAATGTTCTTGGTTCCGTTTGGGTCACTCAATTCACTAAAACGTAAAATCAAACGCCGACGCACGCAATTTATTGACCAATTGCCCGAGACACTTCAGATGCTCGGGTCAATGTTGCGCTCCGGATATGGACTGATTCAGGCCCTTGACACCGTCGCCAAGGAAGCCGAAGAACCGACACACAGTTTGCTCGGACAGGTAATGCTGGAAGTACGAACTGGACGCGATCTGGTCGAGTCATTGCGCGAGCTCGCCGCCCAATTTGACAGCCTGGACGTTGACTGGGTCGTGGCTGGAATTGAAATTAGCCGCGATGTGGGTAGTGATCTCGCGACCACACTTGACACCATTGCTGATACCGTTCGCGAGCGAGAAAATCTTCGTGGTCAGATAAGTTCCCTCACCGCTGAAGGCCGATTGTCTGCATACGTGATGTTAGTTCTTCCACCAATTGTTGGGGTGATGTCTTTCGTGGTGAATCCAGAATTTGCTGGCGTGCTCTTCGCGGGCATTGGGCTTGTACTCCTTGCCGCCACCGGATTCTTGATGTTGATCGGGTTTGTTTGGATGCGATCGATTATCGCCAAGGTGTCGTAAATGATCACTCTGATCGGATCCGCCCTCGTAGCCTCTGGTTTAGTTGTTGCTATTTGGTCATTCAAAACGTCTCGTAAGTCAACTTCCCTTCTACTCATCGTTCCCCGTGTTGATGACAACGCAGGTGGTGCGTCGAATGACACCTATCTTGGAACTATCGCGAAGATGTTTTACCTCGTGACTCCGCCGAAAAGAATCGCACGTCTGAATAAAGTGGTGCAGCTGGCTGGCGAACCAGGCACCTATTCGCTTGAACGCATTCTCGTTCTGAAGTTTTCTGGCGCTCTCATAGTTGGATTCATGTCCTTTCTATACTTCATAAAAAAACCCGGTCTTCTCGGTATCGTATTTATAGTGATAGGAGTGATCGGTGGATTTGTTCTACCAGAAATGCTCGTATCATCCCGAGCTAAGGCACGTCAGGATGCAGTGCGTGCGGCTCTAGCTGATGCGATTGACCAACTCGCGGTAACAGTTCGTGCCGGATTGAGTGTCGACTACGCCCTTGTGCGAGTGAGCGAAACCCTACGTGGTCCCCTTGTGGAAGAATTGAGTCGAGTCGTTCAAGATATTCAGCTCGGAATATCACGCTCCGATGCATTACGCAAATTCGCCGAACGAATGGACATCTCT
>JBJOEQ010000003.1:0-2789 GCA_046049195.1 Actinomycetota bacterium
TCAAAATGACGATTGCACACTGGTATCACGTCCCAACATCGGTGTCTTTGCTGTTTATATTGATGGTTATGACGATCGCGATCGTCGCTTCAGTGGTCCACGACCGCAAGCACTAGTCTGCTGGCGTGGCCATTAGTGATGACGACATAGAGCGGCTACGCGAAACCGTTTCGCTAGTTGATGTGGTGCAGGGGTACCTGCCTTTGCGCAGAGTTGGTCGCAACTGGGTTGGTCTGTGCCCGTTCCATGCCGAGAAGTCTGGTTCGTTTAACGTGCGCGAAGAAACCAAGCGCTATCGCTGTTTTGGTTGTGGTGCTGCTGGTGATGTTTTCAAGTTTGTGCAAGACATTGAGCATCTTGACTTCGTTGGGTCGATTGAGCATCTCGCGAACAAGGCTGGGATAACCCTGACATATACAACGGGTGGTCAAAGTAAAGATCGCCAACGTCGCAAACAACTCATTGAGGTTATGGATAAGGCAGTGAATTGGTATCACGAAAGGCTCTTGACCAGCCCCGATGCGCGTGTAGCGCGGGATTACTTGCGCGATCGTGGACTCTCGGGTGAAGTGGCACGTCAATTCAAAATGGGATGGGCGCCAGATGACTGGGATGCCATGAGCAAAGAGATTGGTGTGTCAATTGATCTGCTGAAAGAAGTTGGTCTTGCATTTATTAACAAGCGTGGCAACGCACAAGATTCGTTTCGTGCTCGCGTGCTTTTTCCGATATTCACCGATGCGGGTGATGCAGTTGCTTTTGGCGGGCGCATTTTGCCAGGCAGCACCGACCCTGCAAAATATAAGAACTCATCAGAAACAACTATTTATGCGAAGTCAAAAACGTTGTACGGTCTCAATTGGGCCAAGCAAGATATTGTTGCTGCCGACGAAGTAATTGTTTGTGAGGGCTACACCGATGTCATTGGCTTTCACCGCTCGGGCATTACGCGTGCCGTTGCTACTTGTGGGACAGCGCTTACTGAGGAGCACGTGCGCTTGCTGAAAAGGTTTGCCAACAAAGTTATTTTGGCTTTCGATGCCGATGCAGCGGGTCAGGGTGCAGCGGAACGTTTTTATGAGTGGGAGAGTCGCTACAAGCTGCAGGTATTTGTTGCCAAGTTTCCAGATGGCAAAGACCCAGGCGAACTTGCAATGACAAACCCCGAAGCACTTGCTGCGGCGATAAAAGATGCCAAACCATTTTTGGGATTCCGCTTACAGCGCACACTCGATGCTGGGTCAATTGCGTCGCCTGAGGCGCGCTCGCGCACGGCACAACAGGCAATGGCGGTAATCAATGAGCACCCGGACAAAAATGTGCGCAAGATTTATGCGGGAGAAGTGGCGAGCCACGTTGGTATTCCCGCTGCCGACCTGATGCAACTGGCAGAACGGGGCAGTCGCAAACCCGAAGTGCGCACCAGTCCCACTATTGACTCATCCCGCCGAGAAAATGCTGAGTTTGTGGCTCTGGCGATTATGGTTCAGGATTGGAATGCTATTGCAACATGGATGAGCGAGGGTTTGTTCTCAGATGACCTCTATCGCAGGGCGTATTTGGCGGTTGCATCAGTGATCGGCGATATTGCCAGAGCACTTGAAGCCGCCGATCCTGATGCTCGTGAAGTAATTGAGCGTGCTGCTGTTGCTGATATCGATTCGGACCCATTTACTGAAGCAAAGAATCTGATCTCGGCTGCTGTTCGTCGAGAGTTGTCAATTCGCAATCGCATCACAGATCCAGATGAGATTCGTGCTGACCGTGATGCTCGAATTTTGCTGGAAGAAATTGACAATCCAACAATGGCAGACGCTGTGGCGATGGAACTTTTGGATTGGCTGGGCAAACGAGTGGGTGAGCACGCATGAGGCACGTGATTGGTAGTGATACTGGTCCAGATGCAGTGCGGATGTATCTGAACGAGATTGGTCAGGTCGATCTACTCAATGCAGATGACGAAAAGCGTCTTGGCAGAGCCATCAAAGATGGTTTGGATGCCGATGCACAACTCAAGCGCGGCATAGGCACGCTCGGTGTGCGTGACAGGCGAGCATTGCAGCGTGTGGTGACCGAGGGGATCAAGGCTAAAGATCACATGGTGCGGGCCAACTTGCGGCTCGTGGTCTCGATCGCACGTCGGTATGACCGCAAAGAACTGCAATTAGCCGATCTCATTCAAGAAGGCAACATCGGTCTGATGCATGCCGCCGACAAGTACGACTACGAAAAAGGTTTCAAGTTTTCCACGTACGCAACCTGGTGGATTCGTCAATCCATGACGAGAGCGATGGCAGATCAGGGGCGGAACATTCGCATTCCTGGACACATGATGGAGATCGTCAATCGTGTGCATCGTGCCGAGCGCGAACTTGCAGCAGAGCTCGAGCGTGACCCAACGCCAGACGAAGTTGCTGTGCGCACGCAGATGAGTGTCGAAAAACTTTTGGACGTTATGCAGCTTGCATTGTCAACAACCAGTCTGGATGCCCCTGTGGGCACCGACTCTGATGATCTGACGGTTGGCGACACGATTGCAAGTGGCGATGCAACAAATGATCCGAGTGAATCAACTGAGCGCCGACAACTGGGCGAGGCAGTAGAGCGAACTTTGAGCGATTTGCCAGAGCGTGATCAAGATATTGTGTCGATGCGATTTGGGATTGGGAAGTATGAAGGTCAGCCGCACACGCTTGAAGACGTGGCCAAAAAGATGAACGTGACGCGCGAGCGAGTGCGTCAAATAGAGCAAAAGACATTGGCTAGGTTGCGCCACCCGCACAACAGCG
>JBJOEQ010000004.1:0-4645 GCA_046049195.1 Actinomycetota bacterium
CGAACAGCAAGAATGTAGGCCAGGGCAAATCGTCGTACGATGTGTCTATGGGCTCTCAGGTTGCAGTAATTACAGGTGGTGCGCAAGGCATTGGCAAGCAAACTGCGCACGTGCTTAACGACCTGGGATGGTCGTTGGTGTTGCTCGACCTACAGGAAATTGACGTGACTATATATATCAATGCATTGTCGTTGGTGGGCGATATCACGAGCGAGGCATTTGTTCAATCGGCGGTGGACGCAACGATGAAGCGCTTTGGTCGTGTGGATGCACTCGTGAACAACGCTGGCATCTCGTGCATCAGCGCTGCGCTTGATACACCAGCTGATCTGTATCGCAAAGTGATCGATGTCAATCTTGTTGCACCGTTCTTACTTGCAAAGGCTTTTGGCAAAGTCATGGTCGATGCGGGTAGTGGTGCAGTGGTCAACGTTGCCTCAGTCGCTGGCATGCAAGGTGTTGCCGATAGGTCTGCATACAACGCCAGTAAACACGGGCTCATCGGCTTAACGCGCACGCTTGCTGTTGAGTGGGGAGCGAAAGGTGTTCGCGTGAATGCGGTTTGCCCGGGCTGGGTCAAAACCGAAATGGATCACAAAGATCAAGCAGGCGGAAGTTACTCGGACGAGGACATCACTAATCATGTTCCGATGGGTCGCTTTGCCCGACCTGACGACATTGCTCAAGCCATTGCATGGTTGTGCGACGCGAGCAAGTCTGGTTTTGTTAATGGAATTTCGTTGCCAGTCGACGGTGGCTGGACGGCTGATGGGTCGTGGCAGTCGTTGCGACTTCGTCACCGCGATGCATAACAATTAGATTTAGTCGAGTAGGGGGATGTGATGAGTGGAAGATTTGAAAACGGTTTTAATGGACGAGTTGCCGTAGTTACCGGTGGCGGCACGGGCATGGGTCGTGAGATGGTGTTGCAGCTCACGGCAGATGGTTGCGATGTCGCAACGTGCGATATCAGCGAAGAGAACTTGGCCGAGACTGCCGCATTGTGCGCTGCGGCTGGCAACACGGGTCAACTCATTACACATATCGCTGACGTTTCTGTTGAATCTGATGTATTGGCGTTTAGCGATGTGGTTGCGCGTTGGCGCCAACATGTCAACTTGCTGTTCAATAACGCAGGCATCGCTCAGGGCTACAGTTTTGTAACGGGCGAGCGCGCCGATTGGGACAAAACGTTTGCTGTGTGTTGGTTCGGCGTCTACTACAACACGCGAGCGTTTCTTGATCTGCTCATTGCCGCACCGGTTGCGCACATCATCAACACCAGTTCGATCAACGGATTTTGGGCTTCGATTGGACCTGCCCGTTCGCACACTGCATATAGCGCGGCCAAGTTTGCAGTAAAGGGTTTTACTGAGGCACTGATGACCGACTTGCGCTTAAACGCTCCACATGTGCATGCCTCGGTGGTCATGCCCGGGCATATTGGTACGTCGATCATTCTCAATGCCAACAAGATTTTCGGTCGCGAACCAAAAGAGATGAGCGCTGAGCAGTTAGTAATCGAGCGTGAGCGTCTGACCAAGTTTGGTCTTGATGTGAGCGCAGCCAGTGATGAAGACTTGCGTGTTGGGCTGCAGGCACTTGCAGAGGGATTTAGGGATCAGGCTCCGATGACTGCCAAAGACGCAACTGCAGTGATCTTGGAAGCAGTGCGTTGCGACAAGTGGCGAATTCTGGTAGGCGAAGATGCGCATATCTTGGACGAGATGGTGCGTCAAGACCCACAAGGTGCGTACTCAATCGAGTTCTTTGACAGGCTCAACGAGCGAGGCATTCTGGGCGGTCTTACCGGTGGGCTCGCTGCTCAACCACCCGCAACACCATAATCACCCAGCACTTCCAGCACGACTAGTGTTGAGCACAACCACGAAAGAGGACACCATGGCTAACAAAGAACAAAAAAGCAACTCGAACAACAAAAAAGAAGCAAAGTTGTCGTTGAAAGAAAAGCGTTTGAAGAAGGCCGAAAAAAAGAAGGCCTAATTTTTTAGCGCAGGCGCAATCTGATTGAGAAATATTTCAGTTGCTTTGCGTCCATTATTGCTTGATGCAGTTTCGGCGAAACCAACAGCAATCACTTTGCTGATTCCGAGTTTGCTGATCTGTAGCAGTCGCTGTATGCAGGAGTCTGTCGTGCCGACAATGGCGTATTTATCAATGAAATCTTGAGTCAGGCCCTGTGCTTGAGCAGATGAAGACGAGGCCTGGTCTCGGAGATCGAAATCGTTGTAGAGGTGCTCAAGCGATTTAATCGATTCATCGGTTTGCGGCCCAGTGGGTTTGCCATGCATGATCGCAAAGCGCGCAAATACTGATGTCCAGCCTGATGCAAGTTGACGAGCGATCTCAATATCTGGGTGAGCAACAACGTTGACCCACGCACCGACAGGAATGCCCTTTGGGTCGAGCCCGGCCTTTGCGCGTGTAGATCGTACGAGTTCTACGCCCCAACGCAATCGCTCAAAATCGGCTCCGACACTGAGCATGACACCGTCTGCATGAATGGCTGCGTCGGTAATCATGCGAGGACCAGTGGCTGATACTTCGACAGGAACTTTTGGCATGTTGCTCAGCCACTCGAGTTTGCTGCTTGGCGGTGTGTGACCGAGATCGAGTTGAGAAAGATTTGGCGCGTTGGTTGCAAACTCGGCAAGTTCGTCAAACGCAACCGATTCACTGCGTAGGTAACGCTGTACGAGCTGTGTGTATTGAGACAACGTCTCGACACTCGCTGGCGCACGACCAATGTGGGCGAGAGAAGCATCACCACGACCGATACCGAGCACGGCTCGTCCATTGCTGATCGCTTGTAGCGAAGCAATTGCTGAAGCGGTGACAGCAGGGTGTCGTGTCACTGGGTTTGTGACACCCGTGCCGAGTTTGAGCGAAGTAGTGGCCATAGCCGCAGCAGCAAGACTCACATAGCAATCACCATCCGAACTCTGGGCGTCCCACACGACCATGCCTGCGAGTCCGGCTGCTTCGTATTCTTTTGCACGCTGCACCACGAGTCGTGGTGACGATGGCATGACTGTCCACAGTTCCATCGCGCTGATCTCTTTTGTTTAGCCCTGAAGGCGTGCAGCAAGCATGGCCGCAATTTCTGGCGGCATGAAGTTATTTTCCGTAGTTGTGTCTGCTTCTACGAGTTCTACTAATCGGTTGCACACATCAGCGGGGTCGAGTTGTCCTGTAGTGACCATCGAACCAACAATGCGCATCAGTTCGGCAGCTGGCGCATTGACAGCCTTGTCATCAAACCACTCCCACATCGAGTTGGCCATGCGATCGTTGAAGCCGGTGTTGTAAGGACCAGGGTTGATGAGCGTGACGTCGATACCTTGACCGGCGATCTCTGCGCGTAATGCCTTGCCCATTGCTTCGAGAGCGTGCTTGGTCATTGAGTATGGACCAAATGATGGCCCAGACATGACGCCGGCAACTGAAGACATGATGATGATGCGACCACTGCCGCGCGCAACCATTTGGGGCAGTACTGCCTGAGTGATGGCGAGAGTGCCAAATACGTTGACTTCAAAAAGATGTCGCACGCGGTCGATGGGAACATCGGCTATCGGGCCAGTTTGTCCTGCACCTGCATTATTAATGAGTACATCGATCTTGAGGCTTTCGACTTGGGCGATATCGGTGGCATTGGTGATGTCCAGTTTGATGACCTCAATTTGTGGCGCTTCCTTGCGCAGCCCGCTCGCTTGATCTTGGGTCTCGGTCGTTGCGATTACTTGATGGCCCTTTGCGGCGAGAGCCAGCGCAGTGCCTTTCCCAAAACCTGATCCTGCACCGGTGATAAGAACTGATTTGCCCATGTGAAGTTTTTCCTTGCGATCGTGTGGCGAGTAAGGCTTGCGATATTGTTGCCGACTATGACACAACTTACGGTAATAATTGAAAGCGGTTCGCACTCATTTGGTCAGGTGGGTTTTGGCGAGTTGGGCGTGAGTTCTGATGACTTTGCTCGCGCCACAGGCTGGACGCTGAAAGCAGAAGGCTTGTGCAAGGGTGAGATTTGTATTCCAGTTCGTGACACGGCTGCGATGAGCAATGGAGCAGCATTAGATGTAGCCGAGTTCGGGCGCGTAACCGGACGAAATATGGTGATCGATGCGTCGCGCAATGTGGTGGCTATGGGGGAACAGGCTTCAAGTAGGGCGGCAGCAATGACAACGCTTGACGCTCCCAATTTCACGTTGCCCGATATCAATGGCAATTTGGTTTCACTGAGTGATTTTGCCAACCGCAAGAAACTCATACTTGCTTGGTCGAGTTGGTGAGGCTGTCGCTACGAGCTGCCGGTCTGGCAGCAACTCGCAACTGAATTAGCAGATACTGGTTTCACCATCATTGCCGTTGCACTCGATGCAGATGCGCAAGCAGTGAAGGAATGGGCAACTAAAGAGCCGTTGTCATACCCAGTGTTGATTGACACGATGCACATTGTTGCCGACCTCTACGGGATCGTCAATGTGCCAGCCGCTTTATGGATAGACGAGAACGACAAAATTGTGCGACCAGCAGACAGCACACCAGCTAGCGATATGTGGAGGTCGTTTAGTGGTGTCGACTCTTCTGTGCATCATGATTTGCTTCGCAGATGGGTTCGTAA
>JBJOEQ010000005.1:0-24953 GCA_046049195.1 Actinomycetota bacterium
ATCCACAATCTGTTCGTCACTCTCGAAATTTTTTCGCTGACTTGGTTGCGTGTAACGCGAACCAGGCAACGCCGCAACAAGCGTCGCTGGAGAAGCAGCAACAAAAAATGCACGAAGACGCCCCACCCACATGTGGGCTGCCCAACGCGCAAGATCTACGACTTCTTGCGATGGTCCCTTGCCCAAGACCTTGATGACTTGCAGTAATCGGCTCTCGTCAACATCGGAAAACTGTGTAGTTGTGTCTCCAAGTTGCAACACCCACCCCGCAACATTGCGGTTGTGTAGGGGTATACGAACGCGATCACCTACACAAATATTGCCGACAAGTGACTCGGGTACGAGATAATCAAAAACCTTGTCAACGCCAGTTACATCGGGAACTATGCGCGCGATTACCGCCACGGCATCACGACTGATCAGAGTTTGACTGCGGCTTTGAATTCCTTCAAACGCGACAATGACTCCCAAGTGAAATCCGGGTCTTGTCGGCCGAAGTGACCATACGCTGCGGTCTTACGGTAGATCGGGCGCTTCAAATCCAGATCGCGCAAGATCGCTGCAGGACGAAGGTCAAATACCGAACGAACTGCTTGTTCAATGAGTTCCTCATTGACAACGCTGGTGCCAAATGTTTCAACCAAAATGCTGATCGGTTGCGCCATGCCGATGGCGTATGCCACCTGCACTTCACAACGTGTTGCGGCGCCAGAGGCAACAACGTGTTTTGCAACCCAGCGTGCAGCGTAAGCAGCCGAGCGATCAACTTTTGAAGGATCTTTTCCGCTGAATGCACCACCACCGTGACGTCCCATACCACCATAGGTATCAACAATGATCTTGCGGCCAGTCAGACCGGTGTCTGCATGTGGTCCACCCTTGACGAACTCGCCTGTTGGGTTGACGTGCACTGCGTATTTGTCGTTAGCAAACTGCGCAGGGATGACGGGACGAATGACCTGTTCGATCAAGTCAGGACGAATTACTGTGTCGCGCGGTGTTCCATCGGCGTGCTGAGTCGAGATCAGCACTGTTGTCAAGCGAACTGGCTTACCATTTTCGTACTCAAATGTGACTTGGGTTTTGCCGTCTGGACGCAAATAAGGAATCGCGCCGGACTTTCGAACTTCAGCCAACTTTTCAGCCATACGGTGTGCAAGCCAAATCGGCAGTGGCATCAACTCTGGAGTGTCATCACATGCATAACCAAACATCATTCCTTGGTCGCCAGCGCCTTGACTATTGAGCAAGTCTTCGCCACTTTTGCCAGCACGTAATTCTTCTGATTTGTCTACACCTTGTGCAATGTTGCTGCTCTGCTCGTCAATGGACACGATGACACCACATGTATTGCCATCGAAGCCATACAACGCATTGTCGTAACCAATGTCTTTAATTACTTCACGAGCCAACTTCGGAATATCTACATACGCAGATGTTGTAATTTCTCCAGCGACAACACACAATCCTGTTGTGAGCAGAGTTTCGCATGCAACGCGACCCTGTGGATCTTCTGCCAAAATTGCATCGAGAACAGCATCGGAAACTTGGTCCGCCATCTTGTCCGGATGACCCTCGGTCACGCTCTCAGAGGTAAATGTGAAGTTTTTCAACGCTGCTCCTTAGTAGTTAGTTCGTGACGAGACTAGTGGGTCGAGTGGCTACGGATAGAGACCACTGCGTCCAACACCGATTTGGCAATCGAACGCTTGTCAGACAGACCGATCACGACGGGCTCTGCCCCATTTGACACCAGTGTCACTGCATTTGTCTCATGACCGAAGCCAACCCCAGCGTCAGCAACATTGTTGGCCACAATCAGGTCGACATTTTTGCGCTGCAACTTAGCCTGCGCATTGACAACAAGATTCTCGGTCTCGGCTGCAAATCCCACCAACACCTGACCTGCTCGCTTTGACGCGCCCAATCCCGCAAGTATGTCGGGGGTTGCTTCTAGAGCAATGCTTTCCAAACCGTTAATCACACCAGTCGCAGGATTCTTCTTCATTTTTGACGTTGACGCAGCTATTGGGCGCATGTCGGCAACTGCAGCAGCCATGATCACTACATCGGCTTGCTGTGCGTTCAAATTCACCGCATCTTGCATCTGTTGCGCTGTCTCCACAGCGATCATCGTGACGCCGAATGGAACTGCAAGATCAACAGTCGAGATAAGAGTGACTTTGGCGCCCCGGGCATTGGCCTCTGCGGCAATTGCATAACCCTGTTTGCCACTCGAGCGATTGGCGATCACACGCACTGCATCAATCGGCTCGCGAGTGCCTCCTGCCGTCACAACAACGTGCGTGCCATACAAATCACCTGGTGTCAGTAGTTGCACAATCTCGTCGAAGATGCGCTGCGGATCAGCAAGCCGACCTGCCCCAATATCGCCACCAGCCAAGCGACCCGATTCTGGATCTAACACATTGACGCCACGCCGACGGAGAGTCGTGATGTTTTCTTGCACTGCAGGGTGCTCCCACATTTCGGTGTGCATTGCAGGGCACACCAACACTGGTGCACGAGTTGCAATGAGAGTTGCAGTCAAGAGATCACTCGAGATGCCGGCAGCATATGCACCGAGAACGCGTGCCGTAGTTGGTGCCACGACAATCAGATCAGCACGCTGACCGAGGCGAGTGTGCGGAATTGGATCTGCGTCATCCCACAGCGATGTGTGTACTGGTTCGGAAGCAAGTGCCGAAAGAGTGACTTTGCCGATGAAATGTTCTGCATCACTTGTCATGATGGGCGCAACATGCGCACCTGCATCTACCAACAAGCGACACAACTCGACTGACTTGTATGCAGCAATGCCACCGCAAACACCAAGAACAATGTGTTTGCCAGCGAGCAAATTCATCAGGACCAGTGCGAGTTGAAACTCAACTGCGAGATTGTTACTCGGCTACTGCTTCGGCTACAACTTCGTCGACAATGACTTCAGCAACAACTTCAGCGACTGCGTCTGCTTCGAGTTCGCTCACGACATCGTCAGCTACTGCGTCAAGCAACTCTTCATCCAATTCGGCTTCCAACTCTTCATACACCGACAATGGAACACTCAAGATTTTGTCTGCAGCGATCTCTTCAAAACTGATCGAGAGCGGCTTGCGCGATGTGGAGCTGACCTGTGGCGGAACCATGGTGCCGAGACCTTCGCCCAGTTGGTTGAAATACGAGTTGATCTCGCGGGCGCGACGTGCAGACAAAGTAACTAGACCAAACTTGGACGCCGTGCGCTTCATCAAGCTCTCAATGCGGGGGTTCATCATGGTGTCTTCAGTGGCCATGGGTTTGCCTTTCAATTTTGGTTCGGGTCAATTCTGGTTCGGGCGCCGAGGCGACTCACCGAGCAGTTGATTGTATCTGCAAACAGAGCGCAAAATGGCTGTTTTGGCTACTTCAGGCGGTTTGATCGCTCGCGAGCGATCAGATCAAGCATCTCAGTCACGGTTTCAGCCAAATCATCATTGATCAACACGTAGTCGGCGAGAGCCTTGCCGACTGGCTCTTCGTCTTCTGCCTTGCGCAGTCGCTGCACAACCTTCTGTTCGGCATCACCTCGACCAACCAACCGAGCCTTTTGTTCTTCTCTTGTCGGTGGCAGAACAAACAACAACAGCGCATCGCTATGCAGTCGCTTTACCTGTTGCGCACCGTCTACTTCAATTTCAAGCACAATGTCTTTGTCAACTGGTGCCTTGGGCATTGGAGTGCCGTACAAATTTCCTAAAAATTCGGTCCACTCCAAAAAACCACCGACAGCAATGTGCTCGCGAAATTGTTCATGCGTTACAAACTTGTAGGCATCTTGCATTTCGCCGTCACGACGTTCGCGAGTAGTCCATGAACGACTGAGCCACAATCGATCATCGCGCTTAACAAGCTCTTCAACAATCGTGCTCTTACCAACACCGCCTGGCCCCGATACAACAATGATCAATGACGGCTTAGCAGCACTCATGATGCAATCACCTCTGTTGCAATCAACTGCACAAGATTGTTTCGCTGATCCAGAGTGAGGTTGCCAGTTTGTTCAGTTTCACTTACGTTCATTCGCGCCAACAACTGTCGTGCTTTCACTTTTCCAATACCGGGTACGACTTCGACCAGCTTGCATACGTACAACACATCAGTTGCTAGATCCAGATCACTTTGCAACAAAATCGAATCAATGTCGAGTGATCCGCTCCCAACTTGTTCAAGGAGAGCATCCATTCTCTGGCGCAAAAGCTTAAGCGGCGACACTGCCGCATGACGCTCGCTACGAAGTTTGGTTGAGGTCGTCATTGATCTATTTTACCGTTGACCAGCGATCACTGCTTACTCGTACCGCAAAAACCTCCGCGGTGACTGATGCCAATCACCTCTGACCACTGCGAGATCTTGCGACGTTCAGCCCACTTGCACAACTCGCCTGCAATCCGATATGCGGCCCGAGGTTCGGCGAATGAAGCAGTGCCTACCTGCACAGCACTAGCGCCAGCCATCATCATCTCGAGGGCCTCAAGTCCGTTCGTCACTCCTCCCACCCCAACGATTGGCACACCAGGCAACCGCGAATAAATATCCGAAACTGCACGTACTGCAATCGGATGAATTGCCCTGCCAGATAAGCCGCCGCCACCGTTCCCTAGCGCTGGCCGGCCGGTCGTGGTGTCGATAATCATTCCAAGAGAAGTGTTGACCAATGTCAAGGCTTGAGCCCCAGCGTCTACGCATGCCGAGGCAACTTCTCCGATGCGATCAGTATTGGGCGACAACTTTGC
This sequence comes from Actinomycetota bacterium, assembly GCA_046049195.1. Lineage (GTDB taxonomy): Bacteria > Actinomycetota > Acidimicrobiia > Acidimicrobiales > Ilumatobacteraceae > UBA3006. The sequence continues at coordinate 4,776 of JBJOEQ010000005.1, forward strand.
CCACAGTGGCAATCCAGAAACTCGAGCGGCGGCAACAATCTGAGCGGCGAGATCCGCATCGTGAGCAAACATTGCATGTGGCTTGTTTTCGCCCACTATCGCTGCTTTCAGATTTGGACAAGACAGGTTGATCTCAAGTGCAGCAATCTGATCTTTGACTGGCGCAAGCATTTGCGCAGCATCAATGTAATCCTGCACGCCAAAACCCCAGATGCTGCAGACCACTGTTGCGCCAACTTTGCCAAGTTGTGGCAAGTCATGCGCAATCCACTGTTCGACACCTGGACCCTGCAGACCAACTGCGTTGAGCATTCCACTTGCTGTTGGATGCAACCGAGGTTGTGGGTTGCCGGCCCATTCAAATGATGCCAATGATTTGACAACGACAGCGCCCAGTTCGCGCAATGGCATATACGCGTCGAGTTCAACACCAAGCCCGCATGTACCCGAAGCCGTCATCACCGGATTCTTGAGCGTCACCGATCCAACATGTGTTGCTAGATCTGCAGAGCGCGATCTCAATCTCACTGCTGGTGATACTCCTGTAGTGATTTGACTTCGAGTGGATGCTCTTGCTGCTCAAAAAGACCTTGCATCGCAGCCAACGCCGCATTGATCGTGGTCACCGACGAAACCCTGAAGATGTTTGCTGCTTTGCGAATTGCTTCGCCGTCTGATCGACCACCCCGACCCTGTGGAGTATTGATTACAAACGCAATCTCTCCACGCTTAATCAATTCGACCGCATCATCTGGCAGCGTGTTTCTCTTGGCAGAGGTTTCAGAAACTTTGCCAACCACCCGATCAACAGGGTGGCCGAAGCGTTGCAAGTAGTCGGCCGTGCCGGATGTAGCAACAATGCCAAGACCTAATTCGCGTAAACGTTTTGCAACCACGAGCCCACTCGGTTTGTCGCGATCGTTCAGCGACAAAAACACCATGCCACTAGTTGGCAATTCGGTTCCTGCTGCGATTTCGGCTTTTACAAACGCCCGACCGAATGTGGAGTCGATACCCATCACCTCGCCAGTCGAACGCATTTCTGGCCCAAGCGCGGTGTCTACTTCTGGAAAGCGACTGAATGGCAGCACGGCTTCTTTCACCGAGACATGTTTGCCGCTGACTGGCTTCTTCAGGAGACCCTCGGATCGCAATTGAGACAATGATGCGCCAAGCATGACCCGGCTCGCAACTTTTGCTAGCGGCACACCAGTTGCTTTGGCAACAAACGGCACTGTGCGGCTTGCCCGAGGATTTGCTTCGATCACATAGATCTGCGACCCCGCCACAGCAAATTGCACGTTGATCAATCCACGCACATCGAGAGCGTTGGCAATAACTTTCGTGTACGACTCAACCGCTTCAATCACCCATGCTTCAAGTGTTGGCGGAGGTATGACGCATGCAGAATCGCCCGAGTGCACCCCAGCCTCTTCCACGTGCTCCATCACTGCGCCGATCAGTACCTCGCCTGTTGAATCGCGGATTGCGTCCACATCAATTTCGGTTGCGTCATCCAAAAATCGATCGATCAAAACAGGCCGTTCGGACGACAGTCCACCTTCACGACCGAGAGTTCCCGCCACGCTGAGTTCGTGCATTGCGCGTTCCAAATGCGCTTCATCGTGCACAATCTGCATAGCGCGTCCGCCCAACACATAGCTGGGTCGCACGAGCACGGGGTAACCAACTTTTATTGCGATCTTTTTTGCCTCTTCGATTGTCAACGCAGTGCCACCAGGAGGCTGGGTAATTTTGAGTTGTTCACACAACGCACTCCACTTTTTACGATCTTCAGCAATGTCGATCGATTGTGGTGATGTGCCAGCGATGAGTTCGACAGGAATCTGATTTGCCAACTTCAATGGCGTCTGTCCACCCAAGCCCACGATCACGCGTGGAGCCACTCCACCCGCCAGTGTTTCGGCTTCAATCACATTCATCACGTCTTCTTGAGTTAATGGTTCGAAATACAAGCGATCAGATGTGTCGTAGTCGGTAGACACCGTTTCCGGATTGCAGTTGATCATGATCGTTTCGAAACCCGCATCCCGAAGGGCAAAACTCGCATGCACACAGCAGTAGTCAAATTCGATTCCCTGACCAATGCGATTGGGTCCGCTACCCAAAATAATCACTTTGGGCTTGGTAGAAACATGAACTTCGTTTTCGTCTTCGTATGTCGAGTAGTGATATGGGGTCTGTGCAGCGAATTCGGCACTGCATGTATCAACGGCTTTGTAGGTGGGAATAACACCCGCAGCAATGCGTGTTGCCCGCACGGTTGACTCAGTGACTTTCCACAGATATGCCAACTGTGCGTCAGAGTATCCCAGTCGTTTTGCGCGACGCCACGAGCGCACCGTCATCTTGTCGATACCGCACGCATCCAGTTCCGCACGCTCATCGGTGATCATTGACATTTGGTCGAGAAACCAATAGTCGATGCGACACGCATCATAAATGCGCTCGCGTGAAATGCCACGACGCACACACTCGCCCACTTGAAAAATGCGCTCGGGTGTTGGAATTGCAATCTGTTCGAGCATCTCTTCGTCGGACTTCTCTCGCATCAGGAGTTCTGGTGGATCACAGTTCAACCCAGAACGGCCATTTTCAAGTGAGCGCAATGCCTTCTGCAAGCTTTCGGCAAAAGTTCTGCCAATCGACATTGCCTCACCGACGCTTTGCATCTGAGTACCCAGCACACCAGATGTGCCAGGAAATTTTTCGAACGCCCAGCGCGGAATCTTGGTGACCACATAATCGATCGTTGGCTCAAAACTTGCTGGTGTCATCTTGGTAATGTCATTTGAGATCTCGTCCAAGGTGTACCCAACCGCCAACTTTGCCGCAATCTTTGCGATCGGAAAGCCCGTCGCCTTAGAGGCCAACGCCGATGAGCGCGAAACACGTGGATTCATCTCGATCACCACTTGTTCGCCGGTCAGTGGGTTGACAGCAAACTGCACATTGGATCCGCCAGTCTCAACGCCCACTCGTCTGATGCAGGCAAATGCCGCATTGCGCATCTCTTGGTACTCCACATCCGACAGCGTCATCGCGGGTGCAACCGTTATCGAGTCGCCTGTATGAACACCCATCGGATCAATGTTTTCAATAGAACAAATAATCACGCAGTTGTCGGCACGATCGCGCATTACTTCAAGCTCGTATTCTTTCCAACCAGCGATTGAAGTTTCGATCAACACCTCATTAATAGGGCTGGCCAATAAACCGTCCGCAACAATCTTTTTGAAGTCTTCGTCGTTGTGAGCGATACCAGTGCCACGACCGCCCAAGATATAGGCGGGGCGAATAATGGCTGGCAATCCAATTTCATCGCGCACCACAAACGCTTCTTCCATGTTGTGAGCCACGCCACTCACAGGCACGTTCAGCCCAATTTCAATCATCGCAATTTTAAATTTTTCGCGATCTTCTGCTGTTGCAATTGCCTCTGCGTTTGCACCGATGAGTTCGGGTGTGCCGGGCACACCAACAAGCCCTCTCGCATGCAACGCCATCGCCAAGTTCAACGCGGTTTGACCGCCAAGAGTTGGCAGGACAGCGTCTGGTTTTTCTCTGGCAATGATTGCGGCAACCACGTCCACAGTCAGAGGTTCGATATACGTTCGATCAGCAAAATCTGGGTCGGTCATAATCGTGGCCGGATTTGAGTTGGCCAAGATCACTCGGTAGCCCTCCTCTTTCAGCACTCGACATGCCTGTGTGCCCGAGTAGTCAAACTCGCACGCTTGACCAATCACAATTGGCCCAGAGCCAATGATCAAGATTGATTTCAAATCACTACGGCGTGGCATCAGCGTTGTCCCATCAGTTGTGCAAATTCATTAAACAAATATCGACTGTCATGTGGCCCCGGACCGGCTTCGGGGTGATATTGCACGCTGAATGCGCGAACATCGCGAACGCGCATTCCCTCGTTGGTTTGATCATTGAGATTGGTGTGCGTGATGTCAGCGACGCCGCTGAGCGAATTAGGGTCTACACAGAAGTTGTGATTTTGGCTTGTGATCTCGACCGAGCCTGTGCGCAAGTTGCGCACAGGATGGTTTGCTCCGTGGTGACCAAACGGCAACTTGAACGTTTTGCCTCCGAGCGCAAGTGCCATGAGTTGATGGCCGAGACAGATGCCGAACATCGGTACGCCCTGTTCGATGATGGCGCGAATTGCAGCGGGTGCACCATCTACAGTTTCTGGATCTCCTGGGCCGTTTGACAAAAATACGCCGTCGGGTTGCAGCGCCAACACTTGTTCGGCAGAGTAATTCGCTGGCACAACATGCACCGTTGCTATTTCGCTCAGGCAGCGAAGAATCGTGCTCTTGATTCCAAAATCGTAGGCAACGACTTTCATATGCCCACCGCCAACGATGTATGGCTGAGTTGTCGTTACTTGTTTCACCAAATCAATGCCAGATGTGCCCAACTCACTTTGAGCACGTGCCAACACGCTCGCCTGACTTGCTTGACCAAAAGCGCCAGGCATCGCGCCTGTGTCGCGAAGTACGCGAGTGAGCCTTCGTGTATCAATACCGGCAATGCCGCTCAAATTCATTCCCCGCAAATATGCGTCAAGGTTGTTGTTGGCTCGCCAGTTGCTACGCCGCTGCGACATCTCTCGCACAATCACGCCACGAGCAAATACATGCGCCGACTCATTGTCGAGCGGAGTGGTTCCATAGTTGCCGATATGCGGTGTCGTAAAGGTGATGATCTGACCGGCATACGACGGGTCAGAAATCACTTCTTGATAACCCGTGAGAGCGGTGTGAAAAACAACTTCGCCGCTTGCTATGCCGCCAACAGGGTCTGCTCCAATTGCTTCACCCTCAAACACGCTTCCATCGCGAAGCACCAACACGGATTCACGAATTGTCATTTCTGTGCCACTCCATCTAAAACGGTAATTTGTCCGCGATACATCGTGCTGCGCACCATACCTCGTAACTGCCTTCCAACGAAGGGGGTATTTCTACTCTTGCTTGCCATCTTGGATGGGTCTACTTGCCACATCGCATCCAAATCGACAACACACAGATGCGCAATATCGCCAACACCGATGTTGTGACCATGTTGCTCTGTTATCTGGGCGATTCGAGCGGGATTTCGCGACATCACTGCAGCGATTTGTACAGGATCCAGATCAACACAAGACAACGCCACACCGAGTGCAGTTTCCAAACCGATCATTCCCGGTGGAGCCTGATCGAGCGTGAGCTCCTTGTCTCTCCTGGCATGCGGTGCGTGGTCGGTTGCAACGGCGTCAATTGTGCCATCCAAGAGACCCACCTTGAGAGCCTGGATATCTTTCATGCTGCGCAACGGTGGATTAACTTTATAAACGGGATCAAATGTTGTTAAGAGTTCCTGCGTGAGCGACAAGTGATGTGGAGTTACTTCAGCCGTCACGTTGAGACCATCTGCCTTTGCATCGCGCACCAAATCGACAGAACGGGCCGTTGAGAGATGCAGAAAATGTACCGATGCACCAGTCACCCGGGACATCTCAATGTCTCGTTGCACCATCATCTCTTCTGCAATTGCAGGCCATCCCGGAACACCCATGTCGGATGAACAACCGCACTCGTTCATCACTGCGCCTTGCGTGAGCGCCGAGACTTCACAATGCTGAGCCATAGTCACTCCGAGTGATTTTGCGTATTGCATAGCACGACCCATCAATACAGGGTCTTGCACTCCAGATCCGTCGTCGGTGAAGATGCGTACACCAGCAGCACTCAATTCGGCTAATGGCGCAAGTGCTTCGCCCTGCCGACCCATCGTGATACAGCCACTTGGAAACACATCGAGCAAACCTGCCTTGCGACCCTGTTCGCGCACAAACTCAATCACTGTGACCGAGTCGTGTGCTGGATTGGTGTTGGGCATCGCAATCAATGCTGTGTAACCACCCTTAGCCCCCGCGCGACTTGCAGTTTCGATCGTTTCGGTATCCTCACGACCTGGTTCGCGCAAGTGAGCGTGCAAATCAACAAACCCAGGAAAGATGTGACAGTCAGTTGCATCAAGCGTGATATCGCCAGTTAAATTTTTGCCGACCTTGACGATCACATCATTTTCTACGAGTACATCAGCACGATCAACACCGTTAGCACCAACAACGCTTCCACCTTTAATCACAATTGTCATGACATCTCCTCTGCTGAAAGCAAATCGAACAACACAGCCATGCGCACCGACACACCGTTCGTCACTTGCCGATGAATCAAAGAATTTGGAATATCGCTTGGATCAATCAACATTTCGACACCGCGGTTCATCGGCCCTGGATGCATCACAACTGCACTCGACTGGAGTGCCGCTACGCGTTTTTCGTCAAGCCCGTACCGCGTGCTGTATTCATGCAAACTCGGCACCAAACCTTGCGCCATTCGTTCGCTTTGTAGTCGCAACATATACAGCACATCGGTGCTAGCGAGCACTGCGTCCAAATCATTGCTGACCTTCACCGGCCAATGCTCGATGTTTAATGGCAACAATGTTGGAGGGGCGACCAATGTGATATTTGCACCTAGCGCACTAAAAGCCTGAATGTTGCTTCGTGCGACCCGGCTGTGTTTGATATCGCCGACAATCGTCAGATTGAGACCACTCAGATCTTGAATACCAAGAGCCTCACGAACTGTAAAACAGTCCACAAGTGCTTGCGTTGGGTGCTGATGTGCGCCATCGCCAGCATTGATAATTGATGCGTTTGTCCATTGCGAAATCTGCCAGGGCACACCCACAGATTTGTGGCGCACAACAAAGGCATCAACACCCATGTCGGTGATGGTCTCGATTGTGTCACGCAGACTTTCGCCTTTGTTGACGCTCGATGTAGAAACACTGAAATTCATTGTTTCTGCAGATAGACGCTTGGCTGCAGTTTCAAAACTCAATCGTGTTCGTGTCGAGTCTTCAAAAAACAAACTCACCACCGTTTTGCCCCGCAGCGCTGGCACCTTAGGCACTGATCGAGTATTGATCTCTGCCATGCTCTCGGTGAGCTTCAAGATACGCGACAAACCTTCTGCACCAATCTCGGAGATTGAACGCAGATGCTTCACGAAGCCGCCCCTGGCGCACTCGTCACAATGACCCCATCTGCCGAGACATTTACTTCATCTGTCGTCTGCGTTGGCATGTTTTTACCCACGTAATCGGGTCGTATGGGTAGTTCGCGATGCCCGCGATCAACCAACACTGCCAATTGAACCGCACGCGGTCGTCCAAAATTGTTCAACCCCTCAAGCGCTGCGCGCACTGTTCTTCCCGTGTACAAGACATCATCGATCAACACGACCGTTGCGCCGGTGATGTCGCAGGGAATATGGCTCGCCGATCCCGCAACAACAGGTCGCAGTCCAATGTCATCGCGATACATGGTTGGATCAAGCGAACCTACTGGTACTGCAAAGTTTGGCTCAATTGATGAGATTCGTTCGCCAAGAGCATCCGCGATCCATGTGCCACCTCGTTGCAAACCAACCAGTACGACGTTTTCGACACCGTGATTACGCTCGACAATTTCATGGGCAATCCGGCTAATAGCTCGCGTAATATCGGGGCCAGACATGACGGCAACTGCCGATTGTGGTGCACTACTCACTGTTATCCCTTCGTTTGAACCTCACAGGGCTCAATTAACGACTTGCATTCAGATGAATGCGTGTTTGACTGTAGCACCTTTTATCGATGGCGATACAGAATCCACCAGTCGTTGGCCGCCACAATTACATAGTCGGGGATCTCGGCCCGCCACACTTGTTCGGATTCACTGGAGAGCGCGATTGGCAACATCACGTACTCAATTTCGTCAGCAAAATTCAATCTATCCCCCGCCGCAAAAACGTCTGGGCCGTACAGAGCGCGCCGAAATGGGTTTGGAAAAACATAGACACGTTCGCGGCGGGCCAACTGTGCCGACAGCGGATGAAACACCGAGATCACAGCATCTACAGGTATTTGGGCGAACAAATCATGGGCTGCAGTCACCGACGGGTTTGAGGGTGAGAACTTCTGAATCTGATGGCGTGCAAATGGCAGAGGCGCCAGAAACAAGGCACCGATGAGCGCACTCACAGCCACAACCGATGTCGCTTTGCGACGTGCAGGTTTACTCAATCGACCGATTGCGTAGACATTGCCAAATATCAAAATCGGTGCCACCACCAGCGAATAGTGATACTGAATTTGGTGTTGATAGTAAAAAGTGCTGACAATATTGGACAACAGCACTACGAACCCAACCAACGCCACACTTGGAGCAATGAAGAACATGCCTCCCGTTGGCAACAACATCTGCATCAAATATGTCATGCGACCATCACTAGTCAAATAACGCAGCAGAGTGATTGGCGATGTAAGCGCCGTTTTAAAAAGCCCGCCCACACCACCAAACGGTATGCGCCACGAGTTTCGAAATGCCATTCCGGTCAAGTCGCGAATCACAACAAGAAAACACAACAACGCTGCCCCAAGAGCACCAACAACTGTTGCTATGCCGATGCGTAGGTCGCGACGCAGCGCCACCCACACCCCAATCGGTGCCACAACCAACACCACGTCTTCTTTGACCAACAATGCCAACACGACAGCAACTGCATACCACCGCCACCTGCGACTGAGTGCGGCCCACAATGCTGCTGCTATCAGTACGCCCAAAAATGAATCGGGATGAAAGTTCTCAACATTTGTCCAACTCACCGCTGGGTAAATCAAATATGTGCAAGCAAACACACAACCAAGCGCATCACTCTCGAGCCGTTTTCGAGCATATGCATAAATCGGTATTGCACCGCTTGCGATCACCACTGACTGCACAACAAACAACATGCTCGTGGATGAAAAAACCCACATGAATGGCACAAGTAACAACAAAATAAATGACGTGTGATCGCCAAACAGATTGCGACCCATCAGAGTGACAAACGGATTTCTTCCTCTTGACAACAACCAAATGCCTTGGTCATACAGACCAAAGTCATACGCCGACGTACCGAGACCACGATGAATCTGCACTGTAGTGAAACTGAAGTAAATGGCGTATGCAGTAATTGCCGCGACAACTACAAGAGTCCACAACGAAATGTGTCGGACCCGTGCAGACAAACGATTCATTGCTACATCGTTACGCGAACCACTTTAGAAATCGCTGATAACACGCCGTTGACAAAGCGTCCAGAATCATCTGTCGAAAATGTCTTGGCAAGTTCGACTGCTTCATTGATCACCACAGCAGCCGGCACATCGTGGCTATACGACAGCTCAAATACGGCCATTCTCAAAACATTTCGGTCAATCACCGGCATGCGAGCAAGTGTCCAGCCATTTGCACACTCTTTGATGTGACCATCAATCTCATCCAGATGCGTCGATACGCCCGTCACAATCTCTGTCGTCAGGTCATCAACACTCAGCACTTGCATTGCAAGCACTTCGGTGCCAGTTAAACCTTTGGTGTCCGCTTCATACAAAATATGCATTGACCGCTCGCGGGCATCCGAGCGTGCAGTCTTGCCCCCTGCGCGCGGTTTTTTATCGTCCGTCACGATCAGACGCGAGTCACGTATTCGGCAGTGCGAGTATCAACCTTGACACGGTCGCCAATGTTGACGAACAACGGAACCTGAATTACTTTGCCTGTCTGCAACGTCGCTGGCTTGCGTGCACCAGACACTCGATCTCCCTGCATACCTGGCTCGGTAAATGCAATTTCGAGCTCGACCGAAGGTGGGATTTCGACGCTGACGATCTCGTCGCCGTAGCTTGCGATCATCGCTACTGCGTTCTCGATCAAGTAATCGGCTGCGTCGCCGAGCGCTACAGGCTTGATCGTTAATTGGTCGTAAGTTACGTTGTCCATAAAGACATAGTCATCACCGTCTTTGTACAAAAACTGCATGTCGCGCTTGTCAAGAATTGCCTGCTCTACTTTGATGCCAGCGTTAAACGTGCGCTCCAGCATGTTGCCGGTGCGGAGGTTGCGCAACTTTGTGCGTACGAACGCGCCACCCTTGCCAGGCTTCACATGTTGAAATTCGACAACGGTGTACAACGTGTTATCAATGTTGAGAGAAACGCCGTTTTTTAGATCATTCGTTGAGATGGCAGGCACAAAGATTCTTTCTGACTCAGGGTGAGGGTTTGGCTGGATGTTGCGGTTACAAGAATCAAATCCTCTATCCGCACTCCTCCAACACCTACACGATAGACCCCTGGCTCTACGGTCACTACCTCGCCACACTGCAAGGGCTCGATGAAGTCTGAGCGCACCCACGGCATTTCGTGAATTTGCAGTCCAACACCATGTCCGGTGCCATGAATGAAATCTGGTCCGTAGCCAGCCTCCGTAATGATGCTTCGACAAACCTCATCAATCGACGCACCGTTCACACCTGGTCGCACAGCCAGCACTCCTTCACGTTGCGCACGCAACACAAGATCATGGATCGCAGCGAGTTCAGGAGCAACTTGACCGATCAAAAATGTGCGTGTCATATCGGAGTGATACCCATCCACCAGTCCACCCACGTCAATGACCACCGAATCACCCTCACGAATAATGGTGCTGGTAGGACGATGATGGGGTTTGACAGAGTTCTCACCCGTCGCCACGATCGTTTCATAACTGGGACCATCGGCGCCGTAACGGCGCATTTTGTACTCCAATTCGTCTCGCACATCTCGCTCAGATATTTGCGTAGACACTGCAGTTTCAAGCATCAATTGCACATCAGTCAAGGCTAGATCGGTTGCATGTGCCGCCAACTGCATGCGCTCAATTTCAGCTTCTGTTTTAACTCGACGCAACTGTTGCACCACACCATTCGCAGCGATAAACGAACAGTCACTCTGCGCATCAATCATCTCGAAGTTGAGCATCGTGATTTCGCTCGAATCAAAGCCGCATGACTTGACACCCAAAAGTTCTCGCGAAAGTTGATCCATCTGCAGAGACTGTGTTCGAGCTTCGGCCACCCTTGCCAAAGCACCTGCCAAATGAAGTTGATCGATTGCTTGTTGTGTATATCGCCCATCAACAATCAACACTGCATCATTATTTTTTACTACAAGCGTTGCTGTTGATCCAGTGAATCCGGTGAGCCAACGAATGTTGTCCATAGATACGACAACGAGCGCACTCACACCAAATGCATCCTTGGCTACACCAAAAGCACGTTGCAAGCGATCGGTTACCAATAACGGCTGCAATTTCGAAAAGGCTAACGACGAGTTATGAAACTGTGTCGAGTTCAAGGCCGCAAACCTTCAACTAGTTATGTTCGAGGTAATGTGCAATTGCTTGCACACCAAGCACATAACTCTGCTGGCCGAATCCAGCAATTGTTCCTATCGCGACAGGCGCGACAACACTCGTGTGTCGCCACGACTCACGCGATTGAGGGTTCGAAATATGCACTTCAACAACTGGGCCATCAAAAGCATTGAGCGCATCAGAGATGCTCCACGCATAGTGAGTGAAAGCACCAGGGTTAATAATGATCGCCGAGTACTTGGAGCGAGCATCGTGGATCTTGTTCACCAACTCTGAAGCGCTGTTGCTCTGAAACGCATCTAGCGTGAAACCTGCCGCAACCGCTGCTTGTGATGCCGCGGCAATGTGATCTTCAAGCGTTGCCGTGCCATAAATCTCTGGCTCACGGGATCCGAGCAGATTGAGATTCGGACCGTTTAACAGCAGGATCTTGTTCTCACGTGCCATGTTCTTAGCGTACTTCCATGCGACTGAATGCCTGAGTCACTGCTTTTGTGGAAACATCCGCAACGAGTTCAACTCCGTTGGGACCGTCCAAGACGAAAGTCAGACCATGCAGAGCCTTTTTGTCGGCCATCATCAACGCCATCAAATCCTCTGCACGACAATCTCGCGGTAGTGCAGTTGACAAACCGTAAGCACCCGATACAACCTGCTGATGGTATGCAACTCTCTCATCGTCAATCCGTCCGAGAATATGCGCAAGATGCGCGGCAAAGATCATTCCAACGGCAACTGACTCTCCGTGCGCGATGTCGAAACCAGTCGCAATCTCGAGTGCATGTCCAAGTGTGTGCCCATAGTTGAGCACAGCCCGACGTCCACCTTCACGCTCGTCGCTCGCCACAATGTCGGCCTTGATCTGCACGCAACGCGCAATACGCAAAGTGCGATCCATCGCCAGCAAATCGTCACCTGTCAAAAAATGATATTTCGCCATCTCTCCATAACCACAACGCAACTCTCGTTCTGGCAATGTTGCCAATGCATCGGTGTCGCACAACACTGCGTGCGGTTGCCAAAAGGCACCGACTAAATTTTTACCTTCTGGCAAATTGACACCAGTTTTACCCCCAATAGCAGCGTCAACCATGCCGACGAGAGAAGTTGACACATGCACGACTGGAGTACCTCGATGCCACGATGCTGCAGCAAAGCCAGCAACATCTGTCACTAAACCTCCACCGACTCCGATGACGACATCATTGCGATTGAGCCCAGCAGCAGCAAATTGACGAACGACATGCTCAATAGTGGCCATCGTCTTATGTTGTTCTCCGTCGCCTATCACCACCGTTGTGCTTGGAATATCGGTCTCTACCTGAATTGGGATGGATTGCTGCGTCACGATCACCGCGCGGCGCGCCGTTACCGGCAATACCGAATTGAGTTCGACTCGCACGCCAGCACCAACAATCACTGGATACGAACGCTCACCCAATTGCACGGTTATTTGTTGGCGACTCATTTTGCCGCCATTGGACGAACCAATTGTGCAACAGCATCAATCACTTGGTCTATTCGCATGCCGGTGGTGTCGATCTTTGCGGTTGCGACCTGCTCATACAATCCGGACCGTTCACTACTCAGAGTGCTCAAAGCTTGTTGGGGATTATTTGCAAGAAGCGGTCTTGCAGTTTTTGAGGACGAGGTTCGCTTCACCAAATCATCTATTTGCGCATCCAACCAAATCACGTGATCGGCAGCAGCAGCAATTCTGTCTCTATTGATCTGCGAGATGATCGCACCACCACCAGTGGCCACCACCACAGAACGTGCTTCCTGCTGAGCAATCTGCGCGCATGCGGCATCCAACACCGTCGCTAACACATCTGTTTCAATGGCGCGAAATTCGGTCTCACCTCCGCGAGCAAAAATCTCGCTGACGGTGCATTTTGCTGACTTTGTAATCTGAACATCGAGATCTACGAACGAACACTGCAAGACATGAGCAATACCTGCGCCAACAGTTGACTTACCGCTTCCCATCACACCCACGAGCACTACCACACCAGATTTTGTCGTCGATGGTTGCGCGTTCATAGGCAGGGCAGTTGAAACGCTCACTTCAACGATGCAGCAGATGCCTGAGCATTGCGCACAAATTCGGTCACTGAGTCTCCACCAAATTTTCGTTGCGCTTCATTAGCAAGCACGAGAGCAACCATCGTCTCGGCAACAACGCCCATCGCTGGAACCGCAGTGACATCGGTTCGTTCCTTGAAACTCACCACTTCTTGTTTAGTCACGGTGTCAACAGTCTTCATCGTTGGTCGATTTAGTGTCGCGAGTGGTTTCATTGCTGCGCGAACAACCAGCAACTCTCCAGTTGTCATTCCTCCCTCAGTACCGCCAGCCAACGTGCTCTCACGTCGATACGACTGATTTGACTCATCCCAGATAATTGGGTCGTGCGCTTCGCTGCCCCGTCGTCCGGCAACTTCAAAACCATCACCGATCTCTACACCCTTCACTGCTTGAATGCTCATCATCGCTTGGGCCAAAAGACCGTCTAGCTTCCGGTCCCAGTGCACGTAGCTCCCCAAACCGACTGGCATTCCATAAGCAAGCACTTCAACGATCCCACCCAGGCTGTCGCCATCTTTTGCCGCTGCCTCGATCTGAGTAATCATCTGTGCCTCAGATTCTCTGTTAAAGCACCTCACGGGAGATTCATCAACCAATGCCAAGTCGCTCATCAATGGACGTACAGCCGTGGTGTTGCGCGCGCTTCCCATTTGCACTACGTGCGACAGAATTTCGACGCCAATAGTTCCCAGAAAAATTTTTGCAAGAGCGCCCGCGGCCACACGTGCTGCAGTCTCTCGCGCACTGGCTCGCTCCAGCACATCGCGGGCATCATCAAATCCGTATTTCTGCATACCCGTGAGGTCGGCATGACCGGGACGCGGCTGTGTGAGTGGTTTTTTGGTCTTGCCAGGGGCAGGCGACATTTCTTCGTGCCACACATCGCTCCTCGACCACTCACTGTTTTTGATCTCAATTGCAACGGGTGACCCCAGGGTGCGACCATGTCGAATTCCACCCACCAATACGATCTCATCTTCTTCAAAGCGCTGTCGTGGCCCGCGCCCATAACCGAGTCGCCGACGCGCAAGTTCAGTTTGTATCTGCTCTGCGGTGACCTCAAGCCCTGCAGGCAAACCTTCAACAATGACCACAAGGGCCTGGCCATGGCTTTCGCCTGCGGTCAAATAACGCAACATACATACAGGCTACCTGTGGTGTGAGCGCCGACTATGGCTATTTATGAGCGCGGCTATTTATGAGCGCGGCTATTTAGGGCCGTGCAGAGCACGATTCGCCAATTCGTCGAGCGCGGCCTGACGCATCAATTGCACATCAACAATCTCATCGAACCACGCAAGTTGCTGTAATGCGCCTTGATGCACCAACATCCACAAACCATCCACCGTCACAGCGCCAGCATTTTTGGCGCTTCGCAGCAACGTTGTCTCGAGTGGTTGATATACCGCATCAAGCACTACGAGGGACGAATGTAATCGAGCAGCATCAACAGGAGATTCTTGACTGCCCATACCGACAGAAGTCGCATTAATCAAAATATTTGCAGTTGCAATGTCATCAACCGAACCAATGCGCGCAACATCAGCGCATGCAACGGCATCGCGTGCGTGCGACTCTGTGCGGTTGATGACTGCAATATCACTTGCGCCACGTCGAGCGAGTGCTACAACTACTGCTCTCGCAGTACCACCTGCGCCAATCACGACAACGCGCGAGCCAGCTATGCCCGTGCCAGCCTGCTCAATTGCATTGCAACATCCGTCGCCATCGGTGTTTGAGCCAAACATCCGACCAGATCTGATGGCAATGGTGTTGACAGACCGCGCCGCCTTTGCAGACTCGTCCACCTCTCCCAAATTGCTCGACACGCTAGACAACATTTCAAACACTGCTTCTTTGTGTGGCATGGTCACCGAGAATGCCTTGATGCTCGTGCCGCCAAGTGTTTGCAAAACTCCAGCAAGTGCGTCTTCGCGCACTTCCATTGCTACATAAGTCCAGTCAAGTTTTCGTTGATGAAACACAGCGTTATGCATTGCCGGTGACAAACTCTGTACAACTGGATCACCGATAATTGCTGCTACTTCAAGTGTCATGGCAACAACCCTGCAGCCCGCGATGCTTCAACATTTGCCTCGTGCTGCGCAAGCGTCGCAGCAAATGTGTGGTTGCCGTCTTTGTCTGACAGCACGTAGAACAAATAGCGACATGGTGTTGCAACGCCCTTACAGATGGGGTCATTTTGTAACGGATTTTGTGCGGGGTGAAGCGCAGCCGCAATAGAGGCACGACCAGGATTCGCTATTGGCGTCGGAGTCAGGCCTTTGTACAAATACGTGTTGTACGGCGTGTCGAGTTCTTTTGCCTGAGTAAACGTCGAACCCTCGGGAGCCGCGTAGTACAACGTTGCGTCAATCTGCAGTTTCATGCCAAGTTCAAGTCTGTTGTAGATCACGCGAGCGATCTTGGCGCGATCTCCTTCTGTCTTTGCTTCCCGCTCAATCATCGACGCAATGACCAGCGTTTTATAGGGCGAAAACCCAACAAGGTCCTGAGACTGATTGAGGCCTTCTTGTCGTCCGACGCGCTCCATCAACTGCACCATCCGCGCAACTACCTGACTCTCAGACTCATCACCAGAAATCTGATACGTATCGGGAAACAACAAGCCCTCAAGTGAAGTCTGTCCTGCGGGGCGATACATCACCTCGATAGCCGGATCTTGTGCTGCTTGATTAAACAGGTCGGCATTTAAGCGCAGTGTTTTTTCGGCCAATCGTTTAGCCATTTGCGAAATTGTGAACCCTTCAGGAAATGTCACCTTGACGAACGTTGCAGAAGGTGGTGTTGATAAAACCTTCATGATGTTGCCCATGTGGTCGCGCGGATTAATTGTGTAATAGCCAGGTGTCAGTTCGATGCCACCTTTTCGACCGACGTACCAACGAAACACACCAGCACTTGTAATAAAGCCCTCAGACTCGAGACGCGAACTCACACTCGAGACGCTGTCGCCATCATTGACCGTGAATGACACACCAACTCCCGAGCCACCAGATGGATTGACCTTGTGCAGATACCAAAGCCCTATCGCACCCAAGAACAATGAGAAACTCACCACTGCAACCAATACGACTCGCACCATTGGGGCAATCTCTCGAAAGTCGCGTGGCTCGACACTGGATTCACTGTTGTCCACAACAATGTCCCACGGGTCGTCGTGCCAATCATCGGCTACTCGATCATCGTTTTTCGCAGACTTGATCAACGGATCAATCATTTATGAAATTCTTTTTCTGAGCATCCAACCAAGACTGCAACATCACAGCAGCAGCAACTTTGTCGACTACCAGCTTTCTGTCTTTGGCGTTCACATTGTTGCCCTGCAAAATCTGATGGGCACTCACCGTTGTCAATCTTTCGTCATAGGTGAGAACGGGCACTCCCAGAACGCTAGTCATTTGCTCAACTTCAACAGTGGCAGATTGTGCTGCAGCACCAACATCGCCCGACATGCTGAGGGGCATCCCCACTACAACGCAATCTATTTCGTATTCCTGCACAATCGCAGCAATTGCTTGATGATCTTGCAACCGCGAACCACTCCGATTCAAAACTTGTAGTGGTGTGGCAATAGTTGCACTTGCGTCACTTGTAGCAAGACCAATGCGCTTTGTCCCGAGATCTACCCCGAGTGCGCGCATGTTACGAACCGATGGCTTCAGTCGCCACTCGTCTGGCAATTTCAAGCGCTTCGTCGAGCGCTGCAGGATTTTTTCCACCTGCTGTTGCGATATCGCCTTTGCCGCCACCGCCACCGCCCACGGCTTTGGCAGCGTCCTTAATCAATTCACCCGCCGACAGCGAAACGCCGCTCGACACAGTTGCCACAAGTGCAACACCACCGGTATCGGTCACGCCACCCAACACAACAAGCTTCACTTGGGCATCTTGACGAATAGCAAGTGCCAACTCGCGTAAGTCGTTTGGTGTGATGCCATCAACTCGAGATATCACAACTCCATTGACATGCTGTGCTGCAAGTCCGCCTGCAAGTTGACGTGCCTGAGCACCGCGAAACTGCTTGATTTCGTCTTGCAGACCCTTGATCTCACTCAATTTGCGTTTGACAGTTGCAACCATGTCCGACGAACTTGCACCCAACAAGTCCGCTGCAGAGTTAAGCGTGCGCGAGGCATCCAGAACAAAATTCAACGCATTCTCACCCGTTACCGCTTCAATGCGTCGCAGATTTGATCCAATTGAGGACTCGGCAACGATCTTGATTAAACCGATATCGCCAGTGGCACGAACATGAGTGCCACCGCATAGCTCAATTGAATTTCCGGCCTCCAACACACGAACCATGTCGCCGTATTTGTCGCCAAAGAAGGCAATTGCTCCTGCAGCAGTTGCTTCATCTTTAGATGTTTCATAATTTCGTGTTTGAGTATTGCTCAGCACTTCGCTATTAGCGAGGCGCTCAATCTGTTCGATCTCGTCTTGCGTAACGCTCGCGTAATGACTGAAGTCAAAACGGAGCCGTTCATCCGACACCAACGAACCTGCCTGCTTGACATGCTCGCCTAACACCTGGCGCAGCGCCCAATGCAATACGTGTGTTGCAGTGTGGTTGCGTCGAGTCGCATCGCGAACAGTGACGTCAACAGATGCCTGCACTTGCTGGCCAGACTCGATGACTCCACGCGTCATCTCGCATGTGTGTTTTCTCAAACCGGGCAAAGCAAAAGTTGTATCAACTATGCGTGCCTCACCTGTCGAGGATGTGATCACTCCTGTATCGCCAACCTGGCCACCACTCTCGGCATAAAAAGCTGTGACATCCAGAAATATCTCGACGGTGTTCGCGCTTTCGGTCGAGTCACTCACAACAGGCAATACAGCCAAAACTGTGCTCGTCGATTTCGTCGATTCGTAGCCAACGAATGTAGTTGTACCGTGTTGCTCCATCACAGCCCTATAACTCTCGACTGATGAAGCATCGACAGAGGCACCCTTACGCGCACTCTTGGCACGTTTGCGCTGCGCCGACATTTCCTTTTCGAAACCTTCAACATCTACTTCTATATTGCGCTCGCTGGCAATCTCTTGAGTCAATTCGAGCGGAAATCCATATGTGTCGTGCAACAAAAACGCGGTGCTTCCACCAAGCTTCTTTGCACCACCCGATAGCTCATCTTCAAGAATGGTGACGCCAGTCTTGAGCGTCTGACGGAAACTCTCTTCTTCCTTGGTCAAGACTCCCAAGATGAAGTCTTTGTTGGCATCGAGTTCTGGATACGCAGAACGCATAACTTCAAGAGCCGTCTCCGTCAATTTCGGCATGACCAATTTTTCTGTGCCCAACAAATAGGCATGGCGCACTGCTCGACGAATGATTCGTCGCAGCACATAACCTCGACCCTCGTTAGACGGGAACACACCGTCGTTGACGAGCATCGTTGCCGACCTTGCATGCTCTGCCAACACACGCAAACTAAAGCTGTCTCGGTCGTCGTAATCACCAGCGCGGTACTTGGCAGACGTGAGTGACTGTGCTTGTTGCACAAGCGGAAACAACACATCTGTCTCCCACACCGAATCGGTGCCCTGCATCAAAGCAAGAATTCTTTCGAGTCCCGCTCCGGTGTCGATTGATGGTTTCGGCAATGGTGTGCGCGACCCGTCCTTGGCCTGGTTGAACTGCATAAACACCAGGTTCCAAAATTCGAGAAAGCGGTCACCCTTCTTGTCGTTGAGCGGACCACCGTCAGGTCCGAAGGCTGCACCGCGATCAATATGAATTTCTGAACAGGGTCCGCATGGGCCAGTATCACCCATCTGCCAAAAATTGTCAGCATCTCCAAGTCGCTGAATTCGGTTCATCGGCACACCAACGACGTCGTGCCAAATTTGCTCAGCCTCATCGTCACTCTCGTGCACCGTGATCCACAGTTGGTCACCATCAAATCCAAAAACTTCCGTTACAAGTTCCCACGACCATGGAATTGCATCAGATTTAAAATAATCACCAAAACTAAAGTTGCCCATCATTTCAAAGAACACAAGATGTCGCTTGGTACGTCCAACGTCATCAAGGTCATTGTGCTTGCCACCCGCACGTGCGCACTTTTGCACGCTGACAGCGCGCTTGTATGGCGCTGCTTCGTCACCAACAAAATAAGGCTTGAACGGCACCATGCCCGCAACGGTGAAAAGTACGGTCGGATCGTGAGGGATCAGGCTCGCCGATTGCACAGGCGTGTGGCCTTTCGACTCAAAGAAGCCCGTGAAGGCCTCGCGAAGCTGATTGGCCGATGTGATTGAACTTGTATTTGCCGACATTTGTGACAAGTCTAGTTCTCGAGCAGTGCAGCCTTACTTGATATTGCTTCGCGAAGCGTCGCTCTGATCGGCCACAAAACTGCTGTCTTTGGTACGCAGGTTGCGCACGATTTCTGCTCCTTGAGTGGCCAGTTTGACAGCACCGTCATACAAATCACTTGCCACCTGGGCTGGAGTGATCTGGCTCGCGGCATCCCTCGCCTTTTCCTTGACGTAGCGCCAACCGAACACGCCGGCTAAAACTCCCATCGAAAACCAAAACAGACGCTTCATCATCTCAAACCACCTCGTTGTGTGCTGAAATCCAGATGCAATTATCTGGCTACTGATATCACTAGCTACGCGGCGGCTTGTAATACGAATCACTCCGCCGAATCGCCCCTTCAGTTTGCGCAGGAAGATAGTCCTGTTCCACTTTCTGACTTGAATTCTTTTCGCTACTTGCCTTTGAGACCGGCTGCTCATCGTGGGGTGAG
>JBJOEQ010000006.1:0-7774 GCA_046049195.1 Actinomycetota bacterium
GACTGATGTGATCATCGCGAAAGCGCTTAACTGCATCCTTAAGCGATGCATAGTCGCCTGTAAGAAGATCACCATCGAGCACCTTCGTGTATGTGTCGATTGCGTTGTACTCGAGCGATGCTGCTGTGCGCAACAACACGGTGTCAGAGATAACGACTTGACTGAGAGCGGTAGTTGGGGGCACTGTGCCAGCACTGGCCACGTTTGCGCTTTCGACTATGCCGGATTGCGCGCCGCACGACGCAAGAAACGTGATGCCGGCAATAGAGAGACCGCTGATCTTGAGCAACTCGCGGCGAGTCAGATTGTTGAAATCGTTCACGGTGCCACCGTCGTCTCTGTAGTCGTTGCCGCAGGTGCAGCATTTGGTGCGAGTGAACTGGCTGCACTGTTTAGTGCGCTACGGAGGTTTGAGTTTGGGAGAGTGCCGAACACTGCGGCATGACGTGCTTCGACAGTAATGATCGATGCGACGAGTGTTGCGCCATCAAGACCTTCGAGGCTGGAAAGAATGTCAGTGTGTGTTGCAACCATTGTGTTTTCGACTGACTGCAGTACTCGGCTTATTGCCTGGGCGGAAGTCAATTGTCCAGCAAATGTCGAATATAGCCCTTCGTTGCGGGTGTTGCTTGCTGCTTTTCCAAGTAAGCCATTGAGCGACTGTGCGTATGCCTTGTGATGATCCGAAAACATTTGCATCATCAACTTTTCATCGGCTGAGAGCGTTCCAGAATCGATCGCTTTGAGATAAAGGTCGTGCACTGACAATTCGGCTGACAGAGCAAAGTCCAACAGTTGCTTGTCTGCGCCTGTCGGCATTTTTGGCGGCGCTTCTTGTGCACTTGCCGAAGTTTTCGTAGTCATGAAATTCCTTGTCTGGTTTTACTGCTGCGTTTTCAATATCAATGCCTTAACAATCTAGAAGTCAAGCCCCGATAGTTCGGGTATCCAACCACTAGAGCGCTGAACTGCTTCATTCCACTGGGCTCTATTCAGTATTGAATTGGGCTCAACGATCGAAGCTGGTTTCCAAGTAGAACAGGCTTCTTCTAGGGATTTCCATGTTCCGACAGCCACACCAGCCAGAAATGCTGCGCCAAGTGTGGTGGCCTCGGTGACGGGAGACACTTCGATGGGTCGTTGTGTTGCATTGGCAAGCGCTTGAACGAAGGTGGGATTTTTGCTCATGCCGCCGTCAATACGCAACGTGTCAATTGGTAAACCTGAGTCGGCAATGGTCGCTTCCATCAGGTCGGCTCCACGATGCGCAATGCCCTCGAGCACTGCACGAACAACATGGGCTCGCGTTGTGCCACGCGTAATTCCAATCAAGGTTCCGCGTGCTCCGTAATCCCACTTCGGTGTGCCAAGACCAAAGAGCGCGGGAACATACACAACACCATCTGCTGTCTCTACTTGTGATGCGACGTCATGACTTTGTTGTGGCGTGTCGATGAGATGCATGTCGCTGCACAGCCACTCAATGTTGGTGCCAGCAGAAAGCATGATTGCTTCAGCACCCCAGGTGATGCCGGTTGCATCGCTAAATGCAACAATCGGAAACGTGCCGCCCGATGAGCGACGATTCTCGCTCGGTGGGGTAGTGCCGGTGACTGTGTCGAGCATGCCACCAGTGCCAAACGTGATTTTGGTTTTGCCAGGCGTGATACAACCTTGGCCAACAAGAGAACCCTGTTGGTCGCCAACCAAACTCGCTATTGGCGGAGCACCTGGCAACGCAGTTGCATTGCCAACCACTCCAGACGATCTCACAATTGTTGGCATCATTTCGATGTCAATGCCAAAAATGTTGAGAATACGTGGCGACCACGATTGGTCTTGCAGTGTCCATAAACCTGTCACTGCTGCGTTGGTGTCGTCGGTTACGAAAAGTTGGCCTTGGGAAAGCACAAACGCGACCCATGTGTCCACCGTTCCGATGCAGATCTTTGCGTTGGATGGAATCAAATAGTTCTTGAGCATCCACGAGGCCTTGGTTGCGGTTTGGTTTGGCGCCAAATACAAACCGTGCTCTGCACGTGCTGTGATGCACTCAATAACAGTGCGCAAATCTTGCCAACCGAGCGCTGGACCAATGGGAATACCGGTGTTCTTGTCCCATGCGATTGCAGATGCACGCTGATTGGTGATGCCAACTGCGTCTACTTTTCCTGCCGCACTGAGCGAGGCATTAGCAACTCGCAACACTGCTTCACGCATTGTGGCTGCGTCAAACTCAACAAGACCAGGAACGGGAGAGCTTGGTGCGAGCGATTCGTAAAAGAGATGCTCAACGACACCTGTTGATCGCACAACTGCTGCGCGAAGTCCACTGGTACCAACATCAATAACCAGAATGCTCAAGGCCAGACCGGCTTTCGCTTGCTGGTGTCTGTGTCGGGGTTGAGTCCAAGTTTGCCTGGGTTGAAAATGTTGCGTGGGTCGAGTGTGTTTTTAATCGACTGCAAAACATCCATGCCGGTGCCGAGCGACTCGGGCAAAAAGCGTCCACGATTGAGACCTACGCCGTGGTGATGAGAGACGTTTGCACCCGCGCCAAGCGCTGCTCGCTGACATGCATTCCACAACTGCACATATCGCTGCTCAAATTCGGGTGTTGGTTTTGCAGCAAATGTGAAATAGAGGCATGCTCCATCGAGATAGCTGTGCGATAAGTGGCATGTAGCGCTCACAGCACCTTCAACCGCCATGAGTGAAGCACGAACGTTTGTAAAAATCGCTTCAAGTGCGCTCCATTGAGCAGCAACTTCCATGGTGTCAACGATGAAGCCTCGGCGAGTTGCTTCTTGCAGTCCGCTCGTGTTGTTGCGGTGATGCATCCACTTTTCGACCAATTCAACATCTCCAACTTGAGCACCATTGGCCATCGCTGCATCGTGCACAATTTCAAGAGTTGCTGCAACAATGCGCTCGTCGCCTTCGTCGAGTACGAGCAGTGTGCATTGTTTGCCGTCAGTGCCGTGCGACCTTTTTGATTCGTCGGCATCGTACAAACGCAATACGGCAGGAGTTGCACCATGTTGCACCGCAGTGCGACATGTATTGATGCCATCAATGAAAGTTGGAAAGAGGTAAGCGGCGCGTTGTTGCGTGGTTGGCAACGGGTGCGAGCGCAGCCAAATTCGAGTAATCACTCCGAGTGTGCCTTCGCTGCCGACAAACAGCGAAGTCAGATCTGGGCCGTTGGCGCCTGCTGGTTCGGTGCCGGTGTACACAACCGTGCCGTTGGCGAGCACGACTTCAAGACCAACAACCATGTCTTCAATTTTTCCGTAGCGCGTCGAATACTGACCAGCACCTCGACAGGCAACCCATCCGCCTACGGTTGAAATGTCGAATGACTGGGGGAAGTGCCCAACGGTTACGCCGTGTTTGTCGCGCAATTCGTTTTCAAAATCTGGGCCAAACATGCCAGGCAAAACTTCAACAACACCCGACACTTTGTCGACACTGATGATGCTTGCAAGCAAGCAGGTATCAAGCACTACGCCGCCGTAAACGGGAATCGCTGCACCACATACTCCGCTACGCCCAGCAGAGACGGTGAGCGGGATTCGATTTTCATTGCACAACGAAACGATGGATACAACGTGTTCGGTAGAAGTTGGCCGACAGACTGCGTGCGGCTTGCGTGGAGTTTTGCCCTGCATTGCCCAGTGCATTGCGAGTGGCCACCAGTCGCGACCATGATCAGCCAGATCTTGATCTTCGGTTGATACTGCACAGATGGCGGCCAGTTGCGCAATGAGGTCTGGTGAAAGTGTTGTAGCGCTTGTTTCGGTGAAGCGTTCCTGAATTGGCGAGGTTAAACCCACAAACTCGATTGGATCAGTTGCGTGTGTCATGGTGCCTCAACTGATTGTAGTTGACTGCACAAACTCGGATTCACTCACCATCGCAGCATCTTGCTCGCGAGCACAAGAGTCGACGAAGTCTGTAACTTGTTGCGTAATTTCGGCGAGCGACCACTTCAATTCTGGCGCGATCAACTCGGCAACGCTGCGAGCACTTGCAAGCGCGGCTGGTCGGTTGATGATGCGTGCTCGTGTGCGTCGTGAGAGCACGTCGTCAAGCGTGCGTGCCATTTCATTGCGTACAGCAAAAATGGCCTCGGCTTTGATGTAGGGGAGACCACCGATGAGGGGCTCACTCAGGTGCGGGTTTTGCGCAACGAGTTCGTTGATCTGTGTGAACTCGGCGCCAAATCTTTCGGCAAGGCTGGCGTCTTTGCCAGTGAGCATTGATTGGCGAAATCCGCGAGCACCAACGAATGCCAAGCGCTTAGTGCGACAGCGGGGCTTTGAATCAAGTTGCTTGCACGCCGCGTCAACTGCATGCTCTGCCATCTTGCGATATGTGGTGAGTTTGCCACCGGTAATTGAGACCATTCCGGCGTCAGAGATGCGCACCTGATGTTTGCGCGAGAGGTCGCTCGTTTTGCCCTTCGCAGTCGAGCCATCGGTATTGCGCACAAGTGGACGCAGACCTGACCACACCGCAGTGATGTCGTCGCGAGTGATGTTGGTATTGATGGCCGCGTTGAGTGCGTTAAGTACGTAGTCAATGTCATCGGTAGAGCATTGCGACTCATCTATACCGCCAACAAAATCTGTGTCGGTGGTGCCGATGTAGGTGTATTGGTATGTGCCGTCGTGATTCGAGATATAAGGAACTACAAAGAGACTTCGTTTGTCAACTTTGACGGGAATAACTACTGCGATGTCATTGCGCACCATCTTCCACGGAATCGTGATGTGGATACCTTTGGCGGGACGAATGCTGTTGGGGTGAACGCCCTCATCTGTTTCGCGAACATTGTCGGCCCAGACCCCTGCGGCATTGATAACGCAGCGAGCCTTGATTTCGAAGGGTTCGCCGCCCACGGGTGCAACTCGTGCGCCGCACACCGTGCCGTTTTCATCGTGAAGTATTTGTTGGACAGGACATCGGTTAGCAATAACTGCACCGTAAAGTGCTGCGGTTCGAGCAATAGTCACGCAAAGTCGTGCGTCGTCTGCCGCCGCGTCGTAGTACAAGTAGGCCGACGACATTCTGTCTGTATTAATGGTTGGCAAGTGCGTGTTTGCCTGTGCGGCTTTAAGGCGCTTATGCAATTTGCCGATGCGCCATCCACCTGTGAGGTCGTACATCCATAAAGCGCTTCCAAGTGCTCGAGCAATTTTTTTAGAGATCACTCCATCGCGGGTGAGGATCGGGATCATGAACGGCAAGATCTGAACGAGATGGGGTGCATTGCGTCGTAAACGTTGACGTTCGTGCAGCGCTTCGTACACCAGCCCAACTTCGCCTTGTTGTAAGTAGCGCAAACCTCCATGAATGAGTTTGCTGCTTTTTGAAGACGTACCCGATGCAAAATCTTCGCGTTCAACTAGAGCAGTGCGAAGACCTCGGGAAGCTGCATCGAGTGCAACCCCAACACCTGTAATTCCTCCACCTACAACCAGCACATCGAACTGCTCAGTGCGAAGTCGATCCAGATTGAGTTGTCGGTCAAAGTTCACGGTAAAAGTCTAAATGAACATGATGCTTGGACTGCTACCCAAAAGTGAGGTGCTTGATTGGATTGAAAATTGAGTTATTCTCACATCCACTAACAGATCAGAAAGCCAGAAACATCATGACCGAACTACATGGCTCAAAAACACATGAGAATCTCAAGGAAGCGTTTGCTGTCGAGAGCCAAGCCAATCGCCGCTACTTGTGGTTCGCACAAAAGGCAGACATTGAAGGACTTCCAGGCGTTGCATCGTTGTTCAAAAACGTTGCAGACGGCGAGACCGGTCACGCATACGGGCACCTCGAGTACCTCGCCGAGGTTGGCGACCCTACTTCTGGTGAGCCAATCGGTGACACCGCACAAAACCTCGAAGCATCAATTGCAGGAGAGACATACAAGTACACACAGATGTACCCAGACTTCGCTAAAGCAGCACGAGATGAAGGTTTTTCTGAAATTGCTGAATGGTTTGAGACACTTGCACGCGCCGAAAAGAGTCACGCTGGTCGTTTCTCGGATGGTCTTAAGAACCTCGCTACATGACTATTACTTACGATCCAAAACACCCGATGTATCTTGACGAAGCTGATACTCGTCACGAACTCGAGCGTGTTTACGACGTGTGTCACGGATGTCGGTTGTGTTTTGAGTTATGCCCGTCTTTTCCAACCCTCTTCTCATATATCGATGTACATGACGACCAAGACGCCGGCCTGATGACGCCAGCACAGCAAGATCATGTGATTGACGAATGTTTCCAATGCAAACTGTGTTCTCTCAATTGCCCTTACACGCCTAATCAGCATGAGTGGGCACTCGATTTTCCACGCCTCATGCTTCGTGCCAACGCGATGCGTCGCGAAAACGGGCAAGTGTCTTTACGCAACAAACTCACAACAGCGGTCATAGGTCGTACAAACGCAATTGGCAAAGTCGCAACATCATTGGCTGTCGTCTCCGACGTGGTGATGGGTGCAAAACCAGGCTCGCTGATCCGCAAAGTTGTAGAAAAAACAGCAGGAATATCGAGTGTTCGGTTGCTTGCGCCATTTGCGCGTATTCGCTTCTCGACGTGGTTCAAAAATCGACCAAAGACAACAATGCTCAATCGTCAGGCGAAAGTTGCTGTTTTCCCGACTTGCTTGGTCGAGTACCAAGACCCAAGTATTGGACAAGATTTAATCAAGGTCTATGAGCGCAACGGTATTGAGTGTTCGCTTGCGGGCGAAGCCGCTTGTTGTGGTGCACCTTTCCTGCACAGCGGTGACGTTGACACTTTCATCAAGGTCGCAAAGAAAAACGTCAAGATGCTGGCCGATGAAGTGCGTGCAGGTAACGAAATCGTTGTGCCACAGCCAACGTGCGGATATGTGTTGAAGAAAGACTATGTCGACTACGTGGGTGGTGCCGATGCAACTCTTGTCGCCGAAAACACCTATGACGCAGCCGAGTATCTGATTCGTTTACACAAAACTGACGGCAAGTCGCTCGACCTTAATTTCACAGGTGAAATACCTGAGACAATCACATATCACTCGCCATGTCACTTGCGCGCGCAAAACATTGGGCTCAAGAGTCGTGACTTAATGAAACTCACCGGAGCAAAGATCAAACTCGTGCAACAGTGCTCGGGCATCGATGGCATGTGGGGTCTGCGCGCCGAAAATGTGCACTTATCGATTCCTATTGCCGAAAAGCTCGGTCGGATGATCAACGATGCTCAAGGCGATGTAGTTGCGGGCGACTGCCACCTGGCCAACACTGCCATCAATGAACAAACAGGCAAACAGGCGGTTCACCCGCTACAAGTAGTCGCTCGCGCGTATGGCATTAAGCCAGAGGAGAAAAAGTAATAAAGAATTATTGACCGATCTTCGCAATTAATTTGTAGGGGCACCTCTGACCCTTATTTGGTAAAGGGATAGGCGGCTGGTTCTGGTGATTTGGATTGGCACGGGGATGACCCTCGGTTCTACAGTCAGGTCTAGGAAAATTGCGCTCAATGCCGAGCACAAGGGGGGCCTAGATGTCGGTTACAGATGTTGTTTGGAGAACCAAAGGCGCTTGCCAGGGCTTGGACGCCGAGATTTTCTATCCAGACAATGAAGATCATGCCGACTTTGCTATTTCGGTGTGTTCTGAGTGCGAGGTGCGCATAGCGTGTTTGGATTATGCGCTTGAAAATCGGGAACAACAGGGTGTCTGGGGTGCTACAACTGCCCGCGACAGGCGCCG
>JBJOEQ010000007.1:0-2592 GCA_046049195.1 Actinomycetota bacterium
GTTTCGCTGATTGGCGTACGACTCGTCGCCTAACAGCCAGCCCAGTTGTTAGAGCGCACCAACCACGCACTTACCGCCGCGCACAACAGCGCGAGTTTGATTCACGCCAGGTCGGTATGCCAAGTGAATGTGGCTTGGGGCGTCCAACACAACAAAGTCGGCTCGCGAGCCAGCACACAGGTTGCCAACGTCGTTACGTCGCAATGCCTGAGCACCACCCTGAGTGGACGACCACAGCGCCTGATCAGGCGTCATGCCCATCAAGATCACTGCTAGCGACATCACAAACGGCATCGATGTGGTGTACGAAGAGCCAGGATTACAGTCGGTTGCAAGAGCCACTGTTACACCCTGTTCGATCATGTGTTGAGCGTGTGGAAACGGCGAACGCGTGCACAACTCGGCTGCAGGCAACAATGTGGCCACCGTCGTTTTATTGGCACTCGACAATGCCTCAATGTCTTTTTCGGTGAGGTGGGTGCAGTGATCGCACGATGCAACACCCAGCTCGACACCGAGTTGTACTCCGCCACCCCTTTGTAACTGGTTGGCGTGAATTCGTGTTCCAAGACCAGCCTTTGCACCAGCCTTCAAGATTTCTCGCGACTGATCAACATCAAATGCTCCGCGATCACAAAACACATCAATCCATTTGGCGTGCGGCAAACATTCATTCAACATTTCGCCAACAACGAGATCGACATAATCTTCTTGATCGACATCGGTTGGATAGAGGTGCGCACCGAGAAATGTTGTCTCGGTCGTAATTGAACGCGCAATTCGCATTGATCGTTCTTCGTCTCTAACTGATAAGCCGTAGCCAGACTTGACCTCGAGGGTTGTTGTGCCCGAACACAACGCCTCGTATGCAAGGTGTGCCGCATTAGAAGCCAATAAATCGTCGCTTGCTGCACGCGTGGCCATCATGGTGCTCTGAATACCACCTGCCGCATACGGAAGACCTTCCATGCGAGCCTCAAACTCGGTTGCGCGATCACCAGCAAAAACGATGTGGGTGTGGCTGTCAACGAAGCCAGGAATAATTGCGCACCCATCACAACCAATTGGCTGTGCCTCGGTGTATTGATCAATCTGATCTTGTGGGCCGCACCAAATGATCTTGCCTTCGTCGTCGGCTACAAGACCTGCATCGTTGATAATGCCAAGCGGACCGTTACCAATTGACGGATCGTTAGTAACAAGATGTCCGATGTTGTTGAGTGCGAGCGTCATGAACCGTGCTTTGCAACAAGTGCTTTAGCGCGCTCTACAAACGCGTCGTGATGAAAGAGATTAAACGAATCCCACGTTGTCAAGGTGCCCGAGTCAATCACTTTGTCGAGAAACAACAATCCATCCAGGTGATCAACTTCGTGTTGAAATGTGCACGCCGTGAGACCAAGAATGTCTTTGTCGATTGGGTTACCGTCTCTGTCCCATGCAGTCAAATGCAGACGAGTATGACGAGCCACCTCGCCACGAATTCCAGGAACCGACAAGCAACCCTCCATGTTTTTAAACATGTCGTCGTCGAGCGGTGTGAGCACTGGGTTGACCAAAATGGTCAGAGGTACGCGTGGCTTATATGGGTAGCGCGGGTTGTTGTCAACCTCGACAGCGCAGATGCGCTGGTGGCGCAATACTTGCGTTGCTGCAAGCCCAGCACCATTGGCGTGACGCATGGTCTCGATGAGGTCATCAATAAACGCTTGAGTCTCGGGCAATGCAAGTTGCTCGCGAGTTACTTCTTTTGCCACCCACTTGAGTTCTGGGTGACCCACTGTTGCAATTGGTAGGACGGTCATAAGCCTTACAGTGTAACGACTGCGGCAATTGCCCTTCCAAGTCCGCCCACCACGTCAGACACGGTGAGATGTTGGTGGTCCTGCACTATTTGACGCCCACCCACCCAGACATCCCTCACATCTGAGGGAGCGGCTGAATGCACAATATGGGCTGCGGCATTTGCGGCATCAAACGACGCAAGGCGTACCGAGTTGAGCGACAGAGCAATGAAGTCGGCTGGAGCACCCACCTGAATGCCGTGTTGCCCCCATCCAAGTGCAGTTGCCCCACCTGATGTTGCAGCGATTAACAAACTTGCAGGTGCATGCACTCCGCGCTTGCCAGTCACTAGACGCTCATCGGTTTCTACTGCGCGAGCCTCTTCGAACATGTCAATAAATGCATTTGAGTCGGTGCCGAGCGACAACACTGCCCCGCCTGTGCTCAACGAGCTTGCGGGGCCAACACCATCAGCCAAATCGCGCTCGGTAGTTGGGCACATGCACACACCACTGTGGCTTGAGCAAAGTAATGAAATATCGGTTGCAGTCAAGTGCGTTGCATGCACTGCAGTGAAATGCCTGCCAAGCATGCCCGCATCAGCCAACACCTGTGTCGGTGTCTTGCCAGTAGCAGCAATGCATGCCGCATTTTCTGCTGGCTGCTCACTGACATGCACGTGCACTACTTTGCCGTGACGATTTGCAACTACTTCTTCCAACTCACTCGGGTGTACTGCGCGCACGCTGTGCGGCGCCATGCCGACTGTCCAACCTGGACCGTGTTCACCACTGATATCGCCTTCAC
>JBJOEQ010000008.1:0-21059 GCA_046049195.1 Actinomycetota bacterium
GGTATCGCAGCAGGCGCAGCAAGCCCAACCGGCAAGCTCGGTTATGTTGCAGCGTTCCCAATTCCAGAAGTTATTCGCGGAATCAACGCATTTACACTTGGCGCGCAGTCTGTTAACCCAGCTGCAACCGTTCAAGTTTCTTGGACAAAGACCTGGTTCGGACCAGATACTGAAAAAGAATCTGCCGAATCACTTCTTGCAGCAGGCGCTGATGTGCTTGCAATGCACCAAGACACCACAGCAACCGGCCTCGCAGCCGATGCAGTTGGTGCCAAGTGGGTTGGTTATAACAGCGATGTTGCTGAAGCAGCACCAAACGCATGGCTCACTGCTCCAACATGGAACTGGGGTCCTTACTATGTGCAGACCGCAAAGGCCGTTGCTGGTGGCACATGTCCATCAGACGAGTACTACGGTTCGATGGCTGACGGAATGGTCACGCTTGGTTCATTCGGTTCATCAGTAGATGCCGATACACAAGCATTGATCGCCGAGAAGGCAGAAGCAATCATTGATGGTTCATTTGCACCATTCCAAGGCCCAGTGATGGACCAAGACGGTAAAGAAGTTGTTGCTGCTGGCGCAAAGCCAGAGTTGCTCGACTTGCTCGGAATGAGCTACTTCGTTAAGGGAGTTATCGGTTCTCCAAAGGGCTGATTTGTAAATGAGTAACACCTCTCACGAGGTTGCACAGGGGCCGCACCACACCAGTGGTGCGGCCTCTACTGCACTCTCAGCACATTCAATCGACAAGAAGTTTCCTGGCGTTCTTGCCAACGATTCTGTCGACTTCGATGTGCGTGCAGGTGAAGTGCACACGCTGTTGGGCGAAAACGGTGCTGGTAAAAGCACGCTCGCTGCAGTGCTGTGCGGTCTGTATCAACCCGATGCCGGGTATCTCATGCGCAATGGCAAGCGCATCAATTTATCGTCGCCGCGCGCAGGTTTGCAGCACGGAATTGCGATGGTGCATCAACACTTTCGCTTGGTCGAAAGATTTACTGTTTCAGAAAATGTGATTTTGGGTAGTCGTGATTTGCCGTTCAGGTTAAACCGTCGCGACATTAACGAGAAGGTTGCAGCAGTTGCCGAATCGTACGGCCTGCCAATTGATCCAGATGCAACTGTTGGCGACTTGTCAGTTGGGCAACGTCAGCGAGTCGAGATTGTAAAGGCGCTGTATCAGGGCGCAGAGATTTTGTTGTTAGATGAGCCAACTGCGGTGTTGGTGCCATCTGAAGTAGAAAAGTTGTTTGAAAACGTGCATTCAATGACAGCAGCCGGAAAATCAATCGTGTTTATTAGCCACAAACTTGGTGAAGTTGTCGAGATCTCCGATCGCGTGACGGTTTTGCGCAACGGGCGAGTGACGGGCCACGTTTCGGGTAGGGGCACTGCGGATACGAAAGAACTGGCTCGCCTGATGGTTGGTCGCGACATTGAACTCAACGCGCAGCGGGCAACTCATGCAACCGGTCACGAGGTTTTGCAAATTCGTAATTTGTCACTCAGTGTCGATGACGTTGCCGTACTCACCGACATTTCGTTCAATGTTCACGCAGGCGAGATGGTGGGCATTGCAGGTGTTGCGGGTAACGGACAGCGCGAACTCGCCGACACCATTGCTGGTCTGATTTCGCCAACGAGCGGTTCGGTCACTATCTCTGGCTCAATGACAACTGATCGTGGGCCAATTCAGGCTCGCGAAGTTGGTTTGGCCTATGTTCCTGAAGATCGTCTCGGTATGGGTCTTGTTCCGTCGATGTCAATTCTCGACAACTTGTTGCTGACTCGCGACCGACAGGTGGTCGTTGATCGAGTGTCGGTGCGTCCTGAAGCCGCACGACTGATCGAACAATTTGAGATCAAAGCAAATGGCCCAGATCATCTCGCTCGCAAACTTTCTGGTGGCAATGCCCAAAAGGTGTTGCTTGCGCGCGAACTTTCTGGTGGTCGCGGTGCAACCAAATTGTTGGTTGTGTGTTCTCCAACACGCGGCCTCGACGTAGGTGCCATTGAGACGGTGCGCCGGCTACTGAATGATGCTCGCAGCGCGGGTCAGGCAATTTTGTTGATCTCTGAAGACCTTGACGAAGTGTTGTCGTTGTCAGATCGCGTGCTTGTGCTGTATCGCGGGGCAGTGGTGCACGAGACGCCAGGCGAAACGGCGCAACTTTCACAAGTCGGTGCTGCGATGGCAGGCCTTTCTGGTGGTGGTCATTGATGTTGCGCATTCCGTTTAGGGTCGTCTTCGAGCAGCGAGGTGAGACCCCGCGTCGGTTGTCATTGCTGGTTCCGCTTGCATCAGTTTTTGCTGCATTGTTTTTTGGTGCGCTTTTTTTGATCGCTACGGGCCACTCACCGGTTGACACATACTCAAATATGTTTCAAGATGGTTTTGCTTCATTCAACGGCATTACCGACACGTTGGCTTTGTCAACGGTGCTCATTTGCACCGGTATCTCGGCGGCATTCGCTTTTCAGATGAATCTCTACAACATCGGTGGCGAAGGTCAGTTGTATCTCGGTCTCATCGGTGGTGCTTGGGCAGGCATTGCGCTCGGCGACCACTTGCCAACCTTGCTGATGGTGCCAGTCGTGTTGTTGTGCGGTGCACTTGCAGGCGCGGCTTGGATATTTGTGCCCGCATTTGTGCGATCAAGGTTGGGCACTAGTGAAATTGTTTCTACGTTGCTACTTACGTATATCGGGGCGAGTCTTATCAAGCACGTGATTTATACGCCTGGGAGTTTCTTTCGCAATCCGAATACTTCGTTTCCTCAAGGTCGATTGGTCGCAGATTCTGCATCACTGGACAGTTTCGGGAGCTCGCGTCTGTATCCGACATTCTTCGTAGCGCTGATCATCGCTGGTGCGTTGTATTGGGTTGTCAAGCGCACCGAGTTTGGCTATCGCATCAACGTCATTGCCGACTCTCCGAAGGCCGCCCATTACGCTGGCATTCATGCAAACCGCACCACCATGTGGGTGATGCTCATCTCTGGCGCTTTATCGGGTTTGGCTGGCGCCATGCTCATCGTTGGTCCATACGGCAAGATCGAGCCAAGCATCATCACGCTCGGTTATGGCTATGCGGGCATCGTGGTGGCAGCGCTCGCGCGCAACAATCTTGGGCTCATCATCGTGAGCGGAATTTTGTTCTCTGGTCTCAGAGTCGGCGGCAACAACCTGCAAGTGACAACTGATACTCCTATTCATATCGGTGTGATGCTTCAGGGTGCCATTTTGTTATTTGCACTCGGTGGCGAGGCTTTCCGCCGATATCACATCCATGTCGTGCGCGTTCATGATGTATCGACCAAGAAGGTTGCAGCATGAACGAAAACATCTGGGTCTTGATGTCTGGCGATGCAATTGCAATTGCAACGACATTGATTTTGGCTGCACTTGGAGCCTTGTTCACCGAGCGTTCTGGTGTGCTCAACCTCGGTATAGAGGGCATCTTGCTCACGTCGGCGATTAGTTCGTTTCTCGCAGCCGATGCTTCTGGAAGCGTGTGGCTTGGTCTGATCGTTGGCTCATTGATCGGCGCCTTACTCGCTTCGATTCATGCAGTGCTTTCGGTGGTGTTTCGCGCAAATCAAATTGTTGCTGGATTGGCACTTGTCATCTTTGGCACCGGACTGGCCAACTTTTTGGGCAAACCCGCGGAGGGCAAGACGGTCTCAACGGTGATTAAACCACTGTCGTTCGGGCCGCTATCCGACATACCGGTCATCGGCCCAATCGTGTTTGGTCAAGACATCATCACCTATCTTGCAATTGCACTAGCCATCGTTGCTTCGCGCTACTTATTCAGCACTCGCCCTGGTCTCGAATTACGCGCAACTGGCGACGACCCAGCAACGGTTGACGCCCAGGGTCTTTCTGTCGCACGAATTCGCATTCGTTACACCATGGTTGGTGGCGCTCTTGTGGGCATGGGTGGTTCGTGGTTAATGCTTGCTCAAAGCGCTGGCTGGCATCAAGCCGCTACAACAAATGGTCTTGGCTGGATCGCGCTTGCGCTCGTGGTGTTTGCTGGATGGCGCCCGATGCGCATCATCTTTGGCGCAGTGCTGTTCGGATTTACATTGCAACTGCCATTCACATTGCAGGCAGAACAGATCACTTTTATCCCATCTGCATTCCTCGAGATGCTGCCGTACTTGGCCACGCTGATCGCGCTGATTGCATTGAGCCGACCAGGAAGTCGCAACCTTCTTGGTGCTCCACGCGCACTGGGCACACCGTTTGTGCGCGACGAACGATAACGAAATGAAACTGTCCAAGGGTTCGACCAACGAAGAGATACTTGTCGTACTCAATCAGGTGTCTGACGCAATTACGACAGTGCTTGCAAATAACACCAACTGGGGTCTGTCTGGTTTGCGACACACCCAGTATTCGGTAGATGTCGACTGCGACAATGTCGCACTCGCAATCCTGCACGGCGCAGGTTGCACGGTGCTGTCGGAAGAAAGTCGGATAACAGGCGAGTGGGGCGACAACGACATCTTGGTCGTCATGGATCCGCTCGACGGATCAACCAATGCAAGCCGCGGTGTGCAGTGGTATGCGACTGCCTTATGTGCGCTCGACAATACGGGCATGCGAGCGTCACTTGTGGTCAACCAGGCTTCGGGCAAAGATCGATATTGGGCGACACGGGGCGGTGGAGCGTTTCATAATGGCAATCCAATTCGGCCGTCTGCGTGCACCGACATCAAGGATGCGGTGGTTGGGATTTCTGGCCTGCCAAATTTCAGACCAGGATGGGCGCAGTTTCGAGCACTTGGTGCTGCCGCACTCGATATTTGTTTGGTTGCCGACGGCACATTGGATGGTTGGGTCGACATGAATAGTCACGGTGTGTGGGACTATCTGGCAAGCATTTTGATTTGTCAAGAAGCGGGTGTGGTTGCCGCAGACCATCTAGATCGTGAACTCTTAGTGACAACATACGATGACAAGCGGACACCGATTGTGGCCGCTTCACCTCAACTGCTTGCACAATTACGTCAAGTACGATTGCAGCATGCTGGTTGACGAAGCAACATATCTTGAAGGCGCGAGAGTCGACGAAAGCCAAGTAGGTAATGGAAAGTCGTTTTCATGGATCGGCCTTTTTGAGTCCACAGTCTCTGAACTTCATCGCTATCAAGATCGTTTTCGACTCAACGATCTAGCGGTTGAAGATGCGCTGTTTGGCAAGCAGCGCCCCAAAATTGATCTGTATAACGAGCACACTCTGATTGTTCTCAAGTCGGTTGCCTACAACGTGAAAACCGAAAAGATCATTGTTGGCGATCTCACATTATTTATTGGCGCAAGCATGGTGCTTACCGTGCGTCACGGAGACGCTTTGCCGTTGCAATCTATTCGTGCAGACTTAGAGTTGCATCCCGAAAAACTCAAGGGTGGACCGACTGCGGTATTGCACGAGATTACCGACCGCATGGTCGATCAGTATCTAGAAGTGGCAACAATGTTGACCGAAGATGTCAATCAGATTGAGGACGAAGTATTTGATGATGAAATACCAGCCTCGGCATCTCGAATGTATTTTGTTAAACGAGAACTGATCGAGTTTCGTCGCGCTGTGTGGCCTCTTGTTGAACCTCTTGACAGGCTCGCAAAAGGGGCAGTGCCTTTCGTGAGTGCCGATTCGGCTTTGCTTTTCGCTGACGTACGGGATCATCTGCTCAAAGTGATTGACGAAGTTGACACACTCAATGCACTCATGGATGCTGCGTTGCATGCCAATGTTGCGCTCATCCAGGTGAAACAAAACGAAGACATGCGCAAGATATCTTCGTGGATCGCCATCGGTGCGGTGCCCACAATGATCGCCGGTATTTATGGCATGAATTTTGAACACATGCCCGAACTTGAAACCCAATATGGTTACTACGTGGTGGTGGGTTTGCTAGCCGCTGTGAGTTATGGACTCTTTCGCCTGTTCAGAAGGAACGAGTGGCTCTAGCCCCAATTTGTCCATTGCGCTATAAGATTATGGGACCGTTAATACGGGCGCTTAGCTCAGTTGGTTAGAGCATCTCCCTTACAAGGAGAGGGTCGGGGGTTCGAGTCCCTCAGCGCCTACCAAATTTATTCAACCTAAACAGAAACAGAGGAGAAGTATCAACATGGGAACTTGCGGATGTGGTTTTACGACTGACCCAGAGAAGAATTGCAATGGAACACACCGAGTGGTGCAAGCCGTTAAGGCTGACATGGCAGAGAAGTTGACTGCTGCTGGTTTTAGCGAGGCTTCCGACTTTGTAAAGAACGAAAAGAAGGCCTGAGTATTAACAATTTGAAGGTGTAGTTCAACTACTTCTTCATCTTGTCGAGCATTTCACCCATTTGCTTGTGCACGAGATTGATCGCTTGAAGCGGTCGAATCATCACACGAAATTCAGTGATTTTGCCAGCGTCATTGCAAGTGATCATGTCGATGCCATTGACGTACTTGCCTTCAACGGTTGTCTCAAACTCGAGGACGGCATGGTGACCGGCAAGAATCTCTTTGGTGTAGCGAAAACCTTTCGCAGCATCGTTTGACTCGGTTTGTGCCGTCGTTGATGTTTTCTCACCAGGAAGGGTTTGGCCTGCAGCTTGTAGATAGAGAGTGGTGATGGCCTTACCCTTTTGCGGAGTGAAGACAATCGGCGAGTAGAACACGACATCATCGTCGAGTAAATCATCGAGTCCATTTGCTAATTCACCTCGCATGTGGGCGTGCCAGCGTTCTATTACAGCATGTATAGGTGAAGTGCTCATAGACCACATAGGGTAGTGCCGTTATGAGAGTGCAGCGATTTGGTGAACACCGTGCGATGCCTTGGGCTAACGGCAGAGGCACCAGCTACGAAATCGCTAGCGATCGCGATGCAACAAATCACTGGTCGTGGCGTGTGGCTATCGCACCGGTGGTCGAGGACGGACAGTTTTCTTCATTCGCTGGAGTCGACCGAGAACTTGCGGTTATTGACGGCAACGGGATGGTGCTCGAGGTCGATGGCGAAAGTGTTGAATGTTTACCTGGTCGAGTTATTCGCTTCTCTGGTGATTCGACAACGTTAGCTCGACTTGTTGATGGGCCAGTTGTCGACCTTGGGTTAATGACAGTTCGAGATTCGGTCATTGGATCAATGGTTGTTATTGCTGATGTTGGCGACGTGATTGAATCCGATGTGATTGTGGCTGTCGGAGATGCAGTTTTTGAGGACGAAAATGGAGAGCATTACATTCTTGGATCCAAGGATGCGCTTCTCGATGTGAGAGGACACCAGTTAGTGCTACTGAGCGGTATGTCCATTGCTATGAAGACGAAATCTTTGTGAGGTCTTAAAGACGCGTCAAGCAGTGGCGACACTTGTCGTGCCAAACTGTCTTCACGATTCACGACGAAGATGATGCTGAGACAACGGTTCCTCACCAGGAATTGCCTTTCGTCTAGTACCATCCTTTTGTGCTCAAAATAGTCAAACTGCCAAGAGATGGTGTGTTGATGGCGGTGCTCTCGTCTGTGACGTTTGTGTTCGTGTGGCTTGCAAATAGGCAGGGAGTTGGTTGGAGCTACGACTCAGCAGAATATGTTGCAGTAGGTTCAAGTTTGTCTCGTGGAATGGGATTACTGGACGTTATTGGTAAGCCCAGCACCGTGCACCCACCCGGATTTTCGGCGCTCATTGCACTTGGTATGTGGTTGGGTTTTGGATCGGCTACGACGATTCTTTGCATCAACGCTGTTTCCAGTGCGATAACAGTTGTCTGTTCCTTCGTGTTGCTTCGAGCGGCAACGCTAAATCCGTGGACAACGTTGTATGGGTCAATATTCGTTGTAGTTGCTCCTGCTTTAATGTGGCAATATTCCATGGCATATAGCGAGCCATTGTTTGTTGCTGTCGAAATGCTGATGACAGTGGTGGTTCTGCGAATGAAAAGTCTTTGGAAATATTCCCTATTGACATTGTTAGCTACCGCTTTGTTTTTAGTGAGATATGTCGGGCCAATTTTTACAGCAATCATTCTGCTCGTCTCGCTCTGTTTGGATCTTCGAATTAGGGGATTACTCAGAGCGCTGATCTTGAATTCTCTTGTAGTGATTGCGTCAAGTTTTTTGACATGGTTGTGGATATTGCGAAATCAAGGCATCGATGGTTCCAGTCTTGGTTTTATGCAGGGTGGAGGGGGTTCGTACTGGAAAGCATTCACAATGGTTCCAGGGACGATAGGGGAATGGATTTCGGGGTCACCACCAAAAATTGAGCTCCTGAGCTGGTCTGCTCATCCAACACTGCCAAAAGTTGCAATGGTTTGTTTTTTGGTGGTGGTAATTCCGCTTCTTTCTCTGACGGTTGTTGACAGACTGAAAACTGATCGAAAGTTTTCCGAAAGCCAATTTTGGACACTTGTTATGACATCGGCATTGGTGGTCGGTTACGTGCTTTTTTCGGTGTACAGATTTGTCAAGGTGCACCGTGCCGGTTTGGACGATCGAGTGATGATTCCGATTTTTGTTCCATTAGTGATCCTGTTGTGCATTTTGGTGCAGCAAGCGCTCATCAATAGAAAATTTTTGAGATATGTTGTCGCTTCATTGGCTTTGTCTCTACTTGTTCTACAAGCAGGGGTTACTGTCAAACAATCTTGGGTTTATGGAAGAGATGGTCGGCATCTGACATCTACTGATGTTCGCAATTGGCCGTTGCACGTATTTGTACGGTCGTTGCCAGGTGGCGGACAGTTTTTTAGCAATGAAATGCAGACTCTATTTGCTAACACCGATATCTGGCCAATCGGCAATCCGTGGATGGGAGACGAAACCCAACTTGTGTCTTGTGGTGATCGTTATGTGGTTTGGTACCACTATTCAGTGGTGACAGATAATAAACCCGATTCACGATCAAAAATATTGTACGAAGATGCATTGGGCACGGTTTTCGGCATAGGGCCTTGTGGGATTGATATTGATTTGTACTGGAATTGATCACTAGACGGCTTCGAGTAAGCGAATCATCGCATTAATTGTTTCAACGCGCCAGAGGGAAACAAGTCGAACATCGTCAGTCGCTAAGTTTGCTGAAACCTGCAGTTTCGCTGCCTGATTCTCAAATAGTTTCTTCTGCCGCTCGGCTAGTTGCTGGTTCGTTAAATTGCGACGATTTCTCAGCACAAACTTTGCGAGTAGCTCGATCCGTGCATCCCGAGGGTGATCAACAGTGACATTGAGCCATGTGGTGGTGAGGTTCTTGCCAGTTGTGGTGGTGGCATAAACGACTCGTGGTGAGCCCTGATCGCCTGGCTCGGTTTTTGTTTCACGAATCAACTTGGCGTCGACGAGCGAATTGATTGATCGGTAGACGAGAGGTCGACGTGCTCGAATAACTGCACTGAGTGATGGATCTGTCTCGAGTTCTTTGGAAACTGCAAAACCATGGCGTGGTTTTTCTCCAATTAATGCCAGAACTATTTGATCGAGGACAGATGGCTCATATAGTCTCATTGTTACTAATCATACCGAAGGGAACTAGTTGAAGCGATTGAGCCTGATGGTTGTGGCAGCGATATTGATGTCGTTGGTGCCGGACGTGGCGCACGCAATGCCGAGTATCGAGGCCTCGAAACTCAAGGGTGATCTGACCATCTCGGCAGCCACTTCATTGACCGATGCATTTACTGAACTTACAAAACAGTTTCGTAAAGTCAACAAGGGTGTCAAAGTGCGTCTCAACTTCGGATCTTCATCAACTTTGATCGCTCAAGTTCAGTCTGGCGCACCGAGCGACATCATGGCATCTGCCGACCTCACCAATCTCGAAAAGCTCGTTGCCTCTGGCAATGTGGTGGTGACTCCGAAAGTATTTGCCCGAAACACGATGGCGATTGCGGTGAAACCAGGTAATCCAAAGTCTGTTCGCTCGGTAGCAGACCTCACTTCGCTTTCGTTTATTGCCTTGTGTGGCAAAACCGTGCCGTGTGGTGTGTATGCCTCAAGTGTGCTGACCAGGGCTGGTGTAGTGATTGCCGAATCAAAAGTGACACGAGGCATTGATGTGAAAGCAACGTTGTCTGCTGTTGCAAACGGTGATGCCGATGCGGCGATCGTATACAAGACTGATGTGTCAGCGGCGAAGAAGACTGTTGTCGGTATAGATATTCCCAGCGCTCAAAATGTGAAAGCGATGTATGGCATCGCACCAATACGAGGATCAAAGAACCCTGCAAATGCCAAAGCATTCATTGACTTTGTGTTGTCTGAACAAGGTTGGGAAATATTGAAGCGATTCGGATTCCAGCGCCCATGAGCATGAGAAATCGACGAGTTGGTGCAGAGACGCCACCATTTGTATGGGTCGGAGCATCATTCGCTTTGTTGTTTCTGTTGTTGCCCCTAGTAGGGCTTCTCAAACGCGTTGCATGGTCTGGCATCTTTGGTTCTGTAACAAGCGGGCCAGCATCTGAAGCACTGCGGCTGTCGTTGATCACCTCGGTGTTTGCAACGATAATTGCATTGGTGCTTGGATTGCCGCTTGCGTGGGTATTGGCGCGCATTGAATTTCGAGGTCGATCGATGGTGCGCGCGCTCGTGATGCTGCCAATGGTTTTGCCTCCAGTGGTCGGTGGTGTTGCTTTGCTCGGTGCTTACGGAAAATCCAATGGTCTGATCGGTGGCTGGTTGTTTGATGTGTTTGGCTTGCAACTGACATTTTCTCCGCTCGGAGTCGTGATCGCAGAAGCATTCGTGGCTCTTCCATTTTTGGTGATGGCAGTTGAGAGTGGATTGCGATCAATCGACCCTCGCTATGAAGAATCTGCTGCAACGATGGGGTTGGGGCCAAGTGAGAGATTTTGGAAAGTGACGCTCAGGCTTCTTGCGCCTTCGTTGATTGCCGGAGTTGCGGTGGCATGGGCTCGCGCGCTTGGTGAATTTGGTGCGACCATCACGTTTGCCGGAAACATTGAGGGAAGAACTCAGACCACACCACTCGCTGTTTACTTACTGCTCGAGAGTGATCCTGAGGCCGCCTACGCATTGAGTTTTGTATTACTTGCAGTATGTGTAGCCGTGCTTGTAGCCATGCGTGGAAGCTGGTTGGGTAGGCGCTCATGAGTGTGATGTTGCAAGGTTCCGTGCGTCAAGGACGTCTGATTCTTGATATTGATGTTGTTGTTGGTGATGAAATTGTTGCGATCAGCGGTGTAAATGGAATTGGCAAGACGACGTTTCTGAGAGTGTTGGCTGGTCTGCTGCCTCTTGATGCTGGCATTCTGCAGGTACATGAACAAGTGTTTGACGATGTTGATAACCAGATATTTGTTTCGGCGCACCTACGAAATGTTGGAATGGTTTTTCAAGACAACGTGCTTCTGCCATTTTTGTCAGCACTTGACAATGTCGCATATCCGATGATGGCAACAGGAGTTGGTCGACAACAGGCCCAACAACTTGCGATTGATGCAATGGGGCAGCATGGCATTGGTCATCTGGCTCAAATGAAACCAACGCAGCTTTCGGGTGGTCAACAACAGCGTGTTGCCCTCGTGAGGGCATTAATTAACAAACCTCAATTGGTCTTATTGGATGAGCCACTTTCAGCTCTCGATGTGGACGCTCGTCGCGAAGTGCGCAGTTGGTTAAGAGACCAATTGAAGTCATTACCCGGAACCAAATTTGTTGTGACTCATGATCTCGTCGATATCGATGAGTTGTGTGATCGCGAGATTGCGTTCGAGCAATTGGAGTCGCAGTCGCAGTTGTTGAGCAACGAGACGCAGACAACTATTGTTCGGTAGGTGAACAACTTGCAGGAACTCGATGCCAGAGTCGCGTCGCTAGTGGGCGACCATGTTGAAACCGATACAACCCTTGCCGTAGTTGTGCAACATCGTGGAGAGGTTGTGGCCGAGGCTTATGCCGATGGAGTCACTGCCGACACAACGTTGATCTCGTGGTCGATGGCCAAGTCGATTACTCACGCGCTAGTCGGTATGGCACAGATGGACGGGTTGCTCAATGTGCAGGCGCCAACGGGAATTGCCCAGTGGCAAAACGATGACCGCAGAATGATCACGTTGCAACATTTGCTCGAGATGCGCAGTGGTCTTGCCTGGATAGAGGATTATGTCGAGGGCAATGAATCGGATGTGATCGACATGCTATTTGGTAGTGGCAAAGATGACCATGCCACGCATGCAATGAAGCAGCCGTTGGCAAGCACGCCAGGAAGCGAGTGGTATTACTCGTCTGGCACCACCAACATCGTTACGCGGCTGTTGGGCGATGTACTTGGCGATACGACGCATGCATTTATTCAGACGCGTCTCTTTGATGCGATAGGGATGTCGAGTGCGACTGCGCAGTTTGATGCTGCCGGAACATTTGTGGGCTCGTCGT
Source organism: Actinomycetota bacterium (assembly GCA_046049195.1). GTDB lineage: Bacteria > Actinomycetota > Acidimicrobiia > Acidimicrobiales > Ilumatobacteraceae > UBA3006. The sequence continues at coordinate 12,407 of JBJOEQ010000008.1, forward strand.
ATGTGTATGCAACCGCACGAGATTTCGCCAAGTTTGGCGAGTTGTATCTACGCGACGGTATGTGTGGCGCAAAACGAATTTTGCCCGTCGGATGGGTGGACCATGCTCGTGCGCAGACTGTCATTGACGATGAAACTGGGCAAGGATACGGCGCGCATTGGTGGACACAGCCCGGTGAAACCGGATCGCTCATTGCATCGGGCTATGAAGGTCAACAGATTTTGGTATTACCTGAACGCGACTTGGTAATTGTGCGGCTTGGAAAAACGATCTCCGAAAAAAGAAACGCTGTACGCGCTGGTTTGTACCAGATTGCGCGGATGTTTTAACTAAAGTTAATTGAGACCAAGGCGTACAAGTTGATCTTGTGGGGCATCAATGCTGTTGAGCGCTACACGCAATAACTCTGTTGAGTCGCGCTCAGCTTTACCATCAACGCGATTTGATTGCTCGGCAGTGTCTTCGCGACGGTCGAACAACAAGTGTTCAAAATCTTTACCCATCGCCCAAAATGGCAAGAGGTCACCTTCGCGGAATGGTTGGCGGATAACTGGAATGGTTGAGCCAGGCATTTTGTCGAGGAATGCTCGCTCGTCGGGCGCGGGAAGTCGCAAATTTGGATATTTGGAAATAGGCATGGTGCTCCAGCGGTTTGACCACATAGAGAGCGGAGTGTTTGCGCCAACTGGGCCGCGGGTGTAGCGCCATTGCTCGGTCACGAGTTGTACTTCGCGACCCCACACGCCGGTGAGCAACCAATCTCGCACCGATTTTGCTGCACCTTGAATAAGCGGCACAAGTGAAGAGCCGTGGGTGCGGTGATTGATGGTTGCACCAAACACGTCGGCAAGTGTGGCGTGAATATCAGTCGATGTCGTGAGTGCATCGATGCTGGTCGGTGCAGCGCCTGGCCAGGCAACAATCAATGGAATATGACCGAGCGGTTTGTGTACGGGCACTGATGGTTTGCCCCACACATCGCGACCTTGCTCGTCAACATCGCCTAAATAATGACCGTGATCTGTGCACAGAATCACTGCTGTGTCTGCCCATGCGTTCGTTGTGTCGAGAGCATCGAGCACTTTGCCAAGCCAGTGATCGATCATCGAAAGTTTTGAACCGTACTGCGCACGAATTTGGTGTGCCTCACGTTTGGTGATCACGCCATCGGCCTGAGCATTGACGGCATACGGCGGCCAAATCATATGCGGGCCTTCCCACGTATCGTCATAACGCATCGCCCATTCTTCTGGTGTGTCAAATGGTTCGTGCGGATCAAACTCGTCTACGAACAACATGAAGCGCTCGCCGTTGGCACGATGATGTGGAGAATCCTCAATCAACCACTTCGTAGCGGCCTGCATGGTGCGAGGGCCTGGGTAATCTTCTTCACCCTTGAACCATCCGCGCGAGTTGTCGTAGTGCGTGTGGCCTCTACCAAATGTCGGCGCACCAATCCAGCTCGCATCGGGGCGTGTCTTCCACGCATCACTTTCGTGACCGCGCTCATACGACCACGCAGTGAAATCGGAGTGGAAGTTTTCTCCGCCAACTTCAAAAAGGTGGGGATGATCGGTGATCAGGTTTGTCACTACGCCCGCACGACGAAGCGCAACTGTGATGGCTTCTTCCCAAATTTCAATTGAGCCCCACGGTTTCCACAAAAAGTCCCATGCACCAACCAGAATGTCGTGTCGAGCAGGGATACACGGCAGCGAGCCGGTGTGGTGGTTAGTGAACTTGAGTGACCGCGCTGCAAGACGATCAATATTCGGCGTGTCGAATGATGTGCCGCCGTATGCTCCAAGCTCGTGGCGATTGAGACTGTCGAGCAACAGCACGATCACGTTTTTCGGCTGCTGTGCTACGGGCATGTTCATTGCAAAACCACCGGTGGTTGCGAGCGCGTCTCATGCACGCCCAAATAGACAAGTGCTCCAATAACGAACACGGCACCGACACCCTGTTGCAGACTGAATACTTCATTGAGGAACAAGATTCCGGCGATGATATTGAGCACTGGTTCAACTGTATTGACGACTGAGGTGGTATTTGGGCCAAGAATCTTGAGCCCGGCAAACAGGGTTGAGGTGCTCAGCACGGTCGAAAAAATGGCAAGAGTACCAATCCAGACCCAGCCTGATGTTTGCTGGGGAAATGTGACTGGTGTGGAAGATGGAGCAAGAAGCCAATACAACCAAAATGCCGTTACGGCACCGGTCATCACAAAAGTTACACCGGTGTAGAGGTCGGTTTTCTTAAACGCGCGAGATCCGCTAAGTGTGTAAAACGTGTAGGTGAGTGAAGAGAGAAGCACCAGGATGACACCCTTGGTTGTGGCGTTGCCTGGTTGACCAGCTGTGATGGCAACACCGATCATTGCTGAAATAAGTGAAAAAATAGTTTGACGTTTTGGTTTCGTCTTAAACACTGCCCAACCAATGAGCACAACAAAAACAGGGTAGATATACCAAATGACGATGGAGACTCCGGTGGACATGTTTTCGATGGCGGTGAAATAGAAAAATGCTGCACCTGAATAGCCGATTGCTCCAAGCAAGAACAGGTCAAACATCAAGCGGGGTTTTGGCCACACGCGTTGGCCCCTTGAAAATTGGCGAATCAGCAACATCAATACTGCGGCGATGGTGAAACGCACAATGAGCACGCCGACGGTATTGGCGCCAGATTCGTATGCGCGTTTTGAAAATGTTGGCGCCATCGAGAAGCCCAAGCTGGAAAGGAAAACTAACGCGAAGCCGAGTGCGCGCTGGTTTTTGAGCATTGCTCAAATCTAGTTGCGATGAGATCCGCGAAGTGTGGCGGGACTAAATTGGCACTAACAAAGGAGAGCAAATGGCTCAGGAACTATGGCGTAAATCGGCTCTCGAGTTAGCAGCCGATATTCGATCTAAAAAAGTAACAAGCCGTGAGGTTGTAGACGCACACCTTGAGCGCATCGCACAGGTCAATGGCCATGTCAATGCAGTCGTGCGAGTGCTTGCTGATGAGGCTCGCGCTGGCGCAGATGCTGCTGACGCCGCAGTCAGGGCTGGCGATCAACTTGGCGTGTTTCATGGCGTGCCATTTACGATCAAAGAAAACATCGATGTCGTTGGGTACCCAACTACTCAGGGCGTACCCGCATTGGCTGGTGCGATTCCCACTCTCAACGCACCTGCTGTCGATCGCATGATTGGGGCTGGAGCAATCCCCATTGGTCGCACCAACCTTCCAGATCTTGGGCTGCGCATTCACACCGACTCAACTTTGTATGGTCGCACCAAAAACCCATGGAAATCAGATCGCACGGCTGGTGGCTCGAGCGGTGGTGAAGGCGCTGCACTCGCGAGTGGCATGTCGCCAATTGGGCTTGGCAACGATATTGGTGGCTCGCTGCGCAACCCCGCACATTGCTGTGGCATTGCATCAATCAAGCCATCAACTGGTGTTATTCCTGATGCAAATCAATTCCCAATTGAAGATATTGGCCTGAGTTCGCAGTTGATGCTTAATCAAGGAGTGATGGCGCGCACGATTGCCGATGTGCGTGCTGGCTTGTTGGTTGTTGCAGGGCAACACTCTCGAGACCCAATCAGTGTTCCTGCAGTGCTCACCGATTTGAAGCCTGGGCAAAAGTTGCGCATTGCAGTGATGGCTACACCGCCGGGTGGCAGCACACATGCAGGTGTTGCCGACGTGGTGCGCAAAACTGCAGACGCATTGTCAAATGCCGGACACGATGTCGTCCTAGCAACGCCACCAGATTTTGAACTTGCATGCGAAGTATGGAAGACGCAGCTGTATGGAGAACTGGAGATGCAACGCCCACTCTTAGAGATGGTGATGGGAGAGAGCGGTCGAAAGTTTGTCGATCTCACCACACTCAGCAGCACAAAGGTGGATTTTGCAATGTGGGTAAATGCGCAACTGCAGCGAAATAGTCTTGGCCGCAAGTGGGGTCTGTGGTTTGACGAGTACCCGATCTTGCTTTGTCCAACATGGACGCAGCCACCGTTTGTATTTGACTTTGATATAGAGAATGAAGCCAACGCGCTAGCAACTGTTGAGTTGATGCGACCTGTGTTGCCAGCAAATTTGCTTGGACTTCCTGCAGTGGTGGTGCCGGGCGGAATGGCCGACTCGCTTCCAGTTGGAGTGCAGGTAATTGGTGCTCGTTACACCGACTTGCGTTGCTTATCAATCGCTGAGCAGATCGAATCGGCGTGTGGTTTAGACACGCCGATCGATCCGATCAACTAGTTCTTAGAGCCTCTGATCGTCAGACAACAACGACGTTCTGGGCTTCTTCACCCTTGCGGCCCGGTGCAACGTCGAACTCTACGGCTTGCCCCTCGAACAAAGACTTGTAGCCTTCGCCCTTGATGTTGGAAAAGTGCACGAATACGTCTTCGCCACCATCACGTGAGATGAAGCCATAACCCTTCTCAGCGTTGAAAAATTTAACGGTACCTCGCATTGGATTTTCTCTTTTCTTTTCTTTTGTTTTGATTTGATTAGTTATGAACTTGCCTAGGTGGCAAATCCGTTACTAAGACTATGAGATTTTGTGGCCGATAGCACATATTTGTCCAAGTTGGGCAAATTGACTGACTAGGCGAGGGCTATGCCCTGAGCGCAAGCTTGAGGTGTGCAGAGGTGCCGAGCATCTGGCTCTGGCTCGCTCGCTACAAGGGTTTGAGCGAAGTTGGCTTTCTTGATCCGACAGATCGGGAGGCAATCTGTTGGGTGCACTGGACCCGTTTCTGTCGTGGTTGGCAAAAGATTTTCCCTGCATACCTAGCGCCACAAGTCAAATAGTCTGTACCGCGTACGGCTTGGGGGGCTCGTGAACGAAGAAGTGCTGACGCGATCATTGCAGAAAAGATTTCCTGGTCTGTGTGTAACTCAAATCTTGACGAGTCCGATTGGAACTGGTCAGATGGCCGACAGTTTGCGCGTGACCATGCAACACACTGGAAATGTTTCTGCACCTGCGACATTGATTGCCAAGGTTCCAAAAGCAAATGAAGCGAGTAGGGCAGCGTCTCGAATGACTCGTTGCTATGAAGTGGAAACAAGTTTCTATTCAGAAATCCGCTCGGCTGTTGATGCCCGAATACCTGATTGCTATCACGTTGAATACTCGGCGCATGACGACGAGTTTTTGTTACTTCTCGAAGATTTGGCTCCAGCGCAGCAGGGTGATCAGTTGGGCGGTTGCAGTGTTGATGATGCAATGCTGGCAGTCACCGAGATGGCCAAGTTGCACGGCTCCTTATGGGAGAGCCCGTTGATACACAACAAAGAATGGTTGCATCGCAACAGCAAGGATTCGGCGGAACTCACTTCGCAACTTTTGCAGGGCGTGTACCCGGCTTTTTGTCAACGTTTTGAAGGTCGCATTGATAGCGAAGTAGTGAAAGTCGGCCAGCAGTTTGTCAATCAGTTTCCCACGTATTTTGCTGCCCAGCCCAAACCGAACACAGTTGTGCATCGTGATTTTCGGTTGGACAATCTGCTCTTTGGAGAATGGGAGGGAAATCGCGGGGTTGCGATCCTGGATTGGCAGACAGCGAGCGACGGAGTAGCGATCAGCGACCTCTCATACTTCGTAGGGTCTGCGTTGTTGCCGAGAGTGCGGGGTGAAAATGAAAGGGCCGTGGTTGATCAGTATGTGTCAGTGCTCAATGCGTATGGAATCGAACTCTCGAAAGAAGAGGCCTGGCGCCAGTATCGGCTATTTTCATTTGGGGGATTTGTGATGGCAATAATTGCTTCAATGTTGGTGCAACAGACCGAACGGGGAGACGAAATGTTTATGGCAATGGCTAATCGACACGGTCAACAAATTTTGCAACTCGATGCCTCGAGTTTCTTGTCATGAATAGATTCACTCCGCTCGATGAACGCTTCGCACACCAGATTCCAGAGCCGTTTCCAAACACGGTGATGTATCACCATGAATGGCGCGAGAGCCTCTTTTTTGTGATGCAGCGACCCGATGGACCGGGCGATGTAGTCATTTCAACTCTTGCCCATTTCCCCGCTCGGGGCGAAATGGACTCGCTGCAGCTGGGTCGGGTGGGTGGAAACCCGCTAATCACCAAGCATGTGCGGACCGTGGACGGCGACCAAGACATATTTAAGGTTGGTGGCGTCACGATTGACATTATTGAGCCACTGAAGAAGGTGCGACTGCAAGTTGTTGAGTCTCCAGCAACTTCGGCCACACTCGACGTCACGTTTACTGCCCGCACACAGCCGTATCAATTGCGTCGAGGCACGATGAAAGCAGGACATGAAGTTGTGTGGGATCAGTCGCATATGTTTCAGAGCGGCACATATAACGGCACCTACACATATAAGGGTCAGACACACAAGGTTGAAAACTGGTGGGGACAACGTGACCACTCATGGGGTATTCGTGCGCACGGCAGATGCCCGATGTGGATGTGGTTGGCGATTCAGCTTCCAGAAGGCATGCTCGGTGTTTGGAATTGGGAATATCCAAATGGTGCACGTGTGTACACCGATGGATGCTTTGCGCCGTCTGATGGCAGCGACCCGATTCCTGTTATCGGGTTTGAGCACGACTTGCAGTGGCAAGACGAGAACGGTAACGAAACGTCGTATGACCGCTTTGGCGAAAACGTGCGCGGACTTGGTGGCGTAGTGCACTTCACATTGCAGGGTGGTCGAAGAATTACGGTTACCGCACAAGGGAAATGGGCTCAGCGATATTCGGACATCACCAATCGCACAGGTGCTGCACTTGGCGGCGGCTTAAACGAAATGGTGGTGACAACTTCTGATGGCACAAAGGGAACTGCGATTTATGAAGTGACGGGCAGTTGGCATCACAAATATTTTCCGTTGGCACGTGGCGAACGTCTGCCGCCAAATGGCATCACGCCAGACGAAAACGAAATAGCTCGCTAGATCTGTACTGGCAATTACTTGCCAGAGAGTGCAGCAACCACTGGCGCAAATTTTTCGACATCTTCGCCACCGACGATGACATACGAAAAACCCCAGCGCTCGCGACGAGCAATCAGGTCTTCGATCAGTTTTGAAGGAGGCCCCATGAGGGCAAACGGTGTTTCGGCAACCATTGATTCTTCGACACCCATTCCTTTTGCAAGGCGCGAAATTGCGCCGGCTGCATCATCGGTGATGTTGACCAGAAATGCACGAATATTCATCTCAACATGATTAAAACGATCGCCCGCAGTTTCGCGAATGATGTCGACTTTTCCATCAACGGCCTCGGCGGTCATTGTTGAAATTGCTTCAGGTCCGACTGCACCTGCGCTCATGGTTGCATTGATGCCAATGATGTCCGCAACTTGTGCTGCATAGGTCAGCACACGCTTGCCGCCGCCACCGATGAGGATTGGTGGGCAAGGTGCTTGTAATGGTTTTGGAAGTCCGTCGTAGTTGGTGATGGTGTAGTGCTTGCCGGCATAAGAGAATGCGCCTTGCGCGAAACAACCCTTCATCACGTCGATGCCTTCGATCATGCGATCAATGCGCAAGCCTGCGCGCTCGTAGGGAATGCCCGATTGCTCGTAGTCACTGATCATCCAGCCCGCACCGATGCCAAGTTCGAGTCGTCCATCAGACAACATGTCCATTGTTGCGAGTTCTTTGGCTAAGACAACTGGATGTTTGTAGTCGTTGTCCCACACAAGAGCACCAACACGAAGCTTGGTTGTTGCATCAGCGACGCTCATGAGTGCGGGTACTGGTGCGAGTTGATCAGTGAAGTGATCGGGCATGGTTAACACGTCGAATCCTGCTGCTTCGGTGCGCTTGGCAAGATCGATCCACGACTTGCGATCTGGTTGGGACGACGCCTGAACGCCGAATCGGAAAGGCTTGATGGGGAACTGTCGGGAAGAAGTCACGGGCAAAGAGTATCGTGGGAGGTGCCGTGAATCCCCAACTCAGGACGATCCAGCGCCTCCTCATTGTCATGTTGGCAGGTGCCTTAAGCATTACTGCCTTGGTCACTGGTATGGCTCCGCAGGTGTGGGGAATCCTCAACGCGCACAGCCAAATACCGGTGCAACTTCCAGGTTTTGCGGGCTTGTCGCAACGCAGCGTGCTGTTTGATGTCGCTGGCGAACAGATCGGTGTTTTTCAAAAAGAAAACACGCAGAAGACGCCTGTCGACAGCGTGCCAGTGGACGTGATTGCTTCGATCTTGGCCGTAGAGGACGCAGTTTTTTATAGTCACAAAGGTGTCAACCTGCGCGCTGTCGTACGCGCCACATTGGCCAATACACAGGGGTCGACTCGTCAGGGCGCTTCAACCATCACCCAGCAGGTTGTGAAGAATGACTTTCTTGCTGGCCTTGATAGAGACGGTCGATACAAGGTGTTGCAGTCTCGCTATGCCGTGATGCTGGAAAAGCAAGTACCAAAAAAACTTATTCTTGAACGCTACTTAAACACAGTATTTTTTGGCAACAATGCGTACGGCTTGCAAGCGGCAGCCGAGGTGTATTTTGGTGCTCCGGTGTCGGCACTGACTGTTACCCAAGGTGCATTTCTCGCAGGGCTTATTCAAGCCCCATCGAGTTATGACCCGATCAGACGACCGGATGCATCGCGCACGCGCTACAAAATTGTGCTTGCACGATTAGTC
>JBJOEQ010000009.1:0-5992 GCA_046049195.1 Actinomycetota bacterium
ATCGCCAGTGAAAACTTCACGTCGCCAGACGTGATGGCCGCAACCGGCTCGGTGCTCACCAACAAATATGCAGAGGGCTACCCAACAAAGCGTTACTACGGCGGCAATGCAGTTGTCGACAAGATCGAGGCACTTGCTATTGAGCGTGTTAAAAAACTTTTCGGCGCCGATCACGCAAACGTGCAGCCACACTCTGGCGCAAGCGCCAACATGGCCGTGTACTTAGGACTCTTAAATCCTGGCGACACTGTTTTGGGTCTGAGCCTCGATCATGGTGGTCACCTCACTCACGGGTCGCCAGTTAATGCCAGCGGAATTTTGTACAACTTCAAATCGTTTCGTGTGGGTGACACCGATGAGCGTCTCGATTTTGAGCAAATTCGCGAGATGGCACTCGAGCATCGCCCAAAGATGATTGTTGCTGGCACAACTTCGTATCCACGCCGACTCGAACCAGAGCCGTTCAAAGCAATTGCCGATGAAGTCGGGGCATTGATGATGTTTGACATTGCGCACATCGCAGGACTCGTGGCTGGTGGGGTGCACCCAAACCCAGTGCCGTTTGCCGATGTCGTGACGTTTACAACTCACAAGACATTGCGCGGACCTCGCGGCGGTTGCATTCTTAGTTCTGCGGCACATGCAGCAGCCATTGATAAGGCAGTGTTTCCTGGCAGTCAGGGCGGCCCACTCGAGCATGCAGTTGCCGCAAAAGCCGTTGCATTTCATGAAGCTATGCAACCAAGTTTCAAGGTCTATGCACAGCAGATCATCACCAACTCATCGGCACTTGCAGAAGCACTTTCTCATCAGGGCTTTCGACTTGTCTCTGGTGGAACTGATACGCACATGATGGTTGTTGACTTGCGACCGTTTGACAGCGAACTCACTGGCAAAGAAGCACAGTTGGTGCTCGATCAAGCCGGCATCACGCTGAATAAAAACAACATTCCAAATGACCCGCGCAGTCCGTTCGTTACGTCTGGTGTGCGCATTGGTGTTCCGTCGGTAACAACGCAGGGCATGACCCAAACCGAGATGCCATTGATTGCCGAATACATTGCAACAACACTGCGTGGTCGTAATGACCCTGCGATTGTTGCTGAAGTGCGTGCAAAAGTTGCCGCATTGTGCGCCAAGTTTCCGGTGTATCCAACTGTCAACAAATAATCTGTGATTGACCTCAACGGCTACCTGATTGTTGGAGGGTGTGCCGCTGTAGTGACTGCAGTAACGACGCCAGTTGTTGCAATTGTCGCTCGTAAACAAGGTTGGATGGCAGAGCCGGATGAACGACGATCGCATCCGGTTCCGACGCCAGACGTCGGTGGTATCGCGTTTTTTGTTGGGTTGCTCGCGTCGCTCCTACTTGCTTCGCAGATGGATCGTTTTTCTGGGTTGTTTGAAAAAAACTCCGAATTAATCGGAGTGCTCATTGCAGCAGTCGTGATTTTTGTTCTCGGAATTTTTGACGACATTCGCGAAGTTTCTGCACCGATGAAAGTCACTGGGGTAGTGGTCGCAGCACTTGTACTTGTTTATTTTGGCGTCACCATGTTTTTCTTTCGCGTTCCATTTCTTGACGTGTTCATCTTGCCCAACGACTGGATTCCATTGTTCACGGTTTTTTGGTTATTGGGAATGACGCAGTCAATCAACTTGATTGATGGGCTTGATGGTCTTGCCGGTGGCATTGTTGCGATTGCGGCCGGATCATTCTTTGTCTACAGCAAACATCTTGGTGACGTTGGCTTGCTGTCCGAACCAAACATTGGCCCGCTGATTGCCATCATCACGTTGGGTATTTGTCTTGGGTTTTTACCGTTCAATTTCAACCCAGCACGCATTTTCATGGGCGACTCTGGCGCGCTCATGCTCGGACTCTTGATGGCCGTTTCAACAAGCGTTGTGGGTGGTCGCGCCGATCCGCAGTCTCAAGACTTCAGCGGTCAGACATATTTCTTTGTTGCACCTCTATTTATTCCGTTATTGATCCTTGGAGTGCCAATTATCGATGTGGTCTTCGCCATCTTTAGGCGCACATTGAGTGGCAAGGGCCTCGCAACAGCCGATCGCGGACACTTGCACCACCGTTTGATCGCGCTCGGTCACGGCCCGCGTCGAGCAGTCGTCATTCTGTGGCTCTGGACCGGCCTGTTCTCTGCATTCGCCCTGTACCCAGCGCTCACCAATAAAAACCCCAATCTGTGGCTGGTTTTGCTGGCAGCGGTCTTGCTCATTGGTTTCACGATTTTTCACCCTCAGTTGGTGCGGCACCGCGAGTCAACATCAGCAGAATAACGGCCAATTTAGGCACACAATTGCACGAGCAATTTGCGGTTATTACCCGATTCCGTATAGTTTGTTCATCAATTCAAAAGGTTCTCCGTTGTGAGTTTGCCCGCCCAAAATAGCAAGTAGTCAAAGGATTCAGTGCCCGTGAAAGTGAAAAGCCCCGCCGAAATCTTGCGCCCAAAAAGCGACGTAACGATGATTGGCTCGGATGACTCCATGACGAAGGGAATCGAGATCGCCGGCACAGTGTTGGTGCTGTTCGCGATTGGATTCTTTGTTGATCGATGGCTCGGAACTGCGCCAGTGTTTATGGTTCTGTTGACGATCATTGCGATGATTGTGCAATTCATCAAGATGTACTACGTCTATTCGGCGCAGATGGAAACGAAAGAGCGTCAACGCGCAGCCATGCCGACCGCGCATCAACAAGAGGCTGCGGCAACATGAACCAAGTCGACTCCATCTCCATTCTTGCGATGCGTGATACTGGACCTGCTCCCGAAGCAGCCATTACTCGTGATTTGGTAAAGCACGGCCTGATCGCAGCTCCTGTACTCATCGGCGGAAGCGCCGCAATTTGGGGAGCTAATGGCGCTTTGTCTTGTGGATACGGGGTTCTGATTGTGCTGGCTAACTTCAGCATTGCTGCGCTTTTGGTCACACGTGCTGCTCGGATCTCGTACGCCTTGATGATGGCCGCAACCTTATTTGGCTATATTTTCCGACTCGCATTGGTTTCTGCGGCGATATTTTTTGTGCGCAATCTTTCGTGGGTCGAGTTGCTCCCTTTAGGCCTGACGATTATTATTTCGCATATCGGTTTGTTGTTCTGGGAATTACGCTATGTTTCTTTGACTCTTGCATTCCCGGGTCTCAAGCCCAAACTTAAAAATTCGCAATCAACCTTCTCCACCTCAGACGAAAGCACTGTTAAATCATGATGAGCAACGTCATTGCCTTTGAGTTTCCACCGATCAACGAACTGCTTCGTTGGAAAGATGTGTGGGCTGCAGGCAGTCTCAACAAAGTTGGTCTGATCGCAGTCGCTTCAGCACTCATCGGAATCTTTATTTTCATGTCGGCAGCGCAAAAGAACCCAAAAGTTGCGCCTACAGGCACGCGCAACTTGGCTGAAGTTGCTGTTGAGTTCATTGAAGACAACATCATCATGCAGACAATGGGTCGAGATGGTCTTGGATGGACACCATTCTTGTTGACATTGTTTGTGTTTATTTACTTGTGCAACCTGCCTGGAATTATTCCGTTACTCCAGATGCCAGCAACAGCGCGTATGGCGATCCCAATGTTTCTTGCTGTGTTGGTGTGGGTCATCTTCAACTTCTCTGGAATCAAACACCAAGGTTTCTTTACATACTTCAAGAATGTGCTGTTTCCTCCAGGCGTTCCAAAAGCGCTCTACATCTTGGTGACGCCAATCGAATTTATTTCAACATTGATTGTTCGTCCGTTCTCGATGGCAGTTCGACTTTTTGCCAACATGCTTGCAGGTCACTTGCTTCTCGTGATTTTTGCCTTGCTGTCAGAAGCCCTGTTGCAGGCACGTGACAAGATCCTGATTCCTGTCGGCATCCTGCCCTTATTCATGCTGTTGTTCCTCACCGCATTTGAAGTGTTGGTCGGTTTCTTGCAGGCCTACATCTTCACGATTCTTGCGGCTGTTTATATTGCAGGCGCAACACATCCAGAGCATTAAGAACAAAGTTTTAGCAAAAACAACTATCCAACAAATCAACTACATATAGGAGAAAATACAATGGAAGCACTAGCACGGATCGCAAAGGCAGCAGCAGCTGCCGGCGCATCAGCAGCTGACGCCAAGAACAATGCGGCAGCCGGTTCTGCAGGTTTCGCTTACGGCCTCGCCGCAATCGGACCAGGAATTGGTATTGGTCTCATTTTCGGATCAGCAATCGAGTCAATGGCACGTCAGCCAGAGTCGGCTGGCATGGTTCGCACCACCATGTTCTTGGGAATTGCATTTACCGAGGCGCTCGCGCTCATCGGCTTCGTCGTCTTCATTCTTCTGAAGTACGCCTGAGCAATGATCGTCCACGTAACAACGTGGCATGGTGAGCTTGTACAGGTTCGCGTAGCCACAGAAGAGCAAACTGACTCTGCTGCGTCTACATCCGAAGCAGCAACATCAGCCCCTAATCCGATTGCCCCTGAACCCAAGGAATTGCTTTGGGGAGCAGGATCATTCCTGGTCTTTTTGGCGTTGATGCGTTTGTACATGTTTCCAAAGATCAAGAAGGGCATGGATGCTCGCTACAACGGAATCCGTGAAGACCTTGAGCAAGCTGACGCAACTCGTCTTGCTGCAAAAAGCGATGTGGCTGCATATGAGGCTGCGCTTGTTGGAGTGCGCGCCGAAGCTGCGGCCCGAGTCGACAAGGCCCGTCAAACACTCGACCAAGAGCGCACTGCGTTAATGGCTGATGCAACAGCGCGCAATGGAGCAAAGCGCCAGGCTGCCGAAGCCGAGATTAGTGCTGCACGAGTTGCGGTGCGAGATCAAGTTGCCGCAGCAGTTGCCTCGGTTACCGAGCGCACGGCGCAACTTGCAGTTGGCAAAAAGCCAGACGCGAGTGTTGTCGCCCAAGCAGTGCAACAAGCAATGCAAACCGGAGGACGTTCATGATTGCGCAATTAGTTGGGTTGTTAGCGAGTGAAGACCCAAACGTCACTCATCACTGGTTATTCCCAGAGACAGCCGAAATTATTTATGGTGGTTTGTCGTCAGTAGTCGTCATTGGTGGACTGATCAAGTTGGCGGGTCCAATGGCCAAAAAAGCGATGGCTGCCCGGACTGCAAAAATTCAGAAGCAACTGGACGATGCAGCAAACGCACTCACCACTTCTTCGACAGAAGCAGTTGGTATTCGTGCAGCACTTGGCGATATTGCAGGTGAGCGCGCTCGCATGTTGGCAGAGGCCGACACACAAGCCGCGGCATTGTTGGCCGAAGGCCGCACACGTGTGGCTGCAGAAGTTGCAGAGTTGGAAGCTAAGGCTGCGACAGATCTCAATGCAGCCCGCGGTCGCTCGAGCGATGAGCTACGCGCCGAAATCGCCATGCTTGCTTCGATTGCTACACCGATCGTGGTGCAAGCAACTCTCAATGATCAAACCAAAAACGAATTGATCGAGTCATTCATCTCAAGTGTGGGAGCAGGCCGATGAGCACAGTAAAAATTGAGGCATACGCAACCGCACTGTTCGAGATTGCTCAAGCCGACGGCACTCTTGCACTTGTTGAAGACGAATTGTTTCGTGTTGCTCGCGCTTTTGAATCAAACGAGCAATTGCGCAACACGTTGAGCGATGCAACAATTCCGGCCGATCGACGTCAGCAAGTTGCAGAGCAACTTCTTGGTGCCAAGGCATCCAACACCACAACACAGCTTGTGTCATTGGTGGTGGGTAGCGGCCAAGTGCGCGACTTGCCAGCAATTGTCGACTCGCTTGTTAAGCGCGCATCGAGCGAGAAGCAACAAGAAGTCGCCGAAGTTCGCAGCGCAGTTGCACTGAGCGACGACCAAAAGACTCGTCTTGCCGCAGCCCTCACCAAAGTGACGGGCAAACCAGTAAATCTCAAAGTTGTCATCGACCCAAGCGTGTTGGGTGGCTTGGTTGCAGTAGTTGGTGACGAAGTCATCGACGACACCGTGCGCAC
>JBJOEQ010000010.1:0-18995 GCA_046049195.1 Actinomycetota bacterium
CAGCGCGTAAAACCGCAATTGCTTGATCATCGCTCAACACAATTGCCTCGTCGCCAGCCACCTCGGCATTTTGAATTGCCGACAACACCATGCGCAGTGTCGAAAGTCTCAATTCGTCGCGCGCCTTCATTGCCTCGCTGATATCGGTCTTAATCCGTTCTTTAAATGTTGTCACCCTTCTATTCTGCCCGATCTCTAGACTGGTACCAGCCATGAATAACGAGACATTTGAACTGTTTTTTGCCATGCTCAGCGTGGCGCTACTCGCGGGAACAGTTGTCGTAATCGTCACTCGGTTGTTAGCCGGTTCACAGTCGTGGGCACAAAACACTCTCACGGCCTTTTTCCCTTTTGCCCGACCACTCGCCGCCGCTGTTGCAACCACGTGCATGCTCGGCAGTCTGTACTTTTCAGAAATCGTTAACTACAAGCCTTGTCGCCTGTGCTGGTATCAACGTTTCGTCATGTATCCACTCGCAATCATTCTGATCATTACGTTGATCCGCCGCACCCAAAGCATCTGGAAAATAACCGTTCCACTTGCCACAATCGGCTGCGGGATTTCGGCCTACCACTGGTTTTTGGAACGATTTCCCAATCTTGACGCTGGCGTGTGTGATGTCGAAGTGCCATGCGAGTTTGTTTGGTTCGAAATCTTTGGTTTTGTAACGTTGCCATTCATGGCTTTCACGGGTTTTCTTGCAGTCATTGTCTTTACTACCCTTCCTACACCACACCAATCGGAGAATGTATGAGCACATCAAAGAAAAATTCAACATCGGGTAATCGCAACGCATGGATCGTTGGTGGTGTGATCGCCGCTGTCATCGCAATTGCGGCAATTGTTGCAATTAGTGCGTCCAGCAAAAAAGACTCAGCCGCGGTTGGATCTTTACAAGAATTCAGCGAAGTCACGGTGACCGGCGATGTGCTTCCAGCATTTGACTCAGCCGTCAATCCAGACCCTGCTGTTGGAATGCTCGCACCCGTGTTGTCGGGCAAAGGTTTCACTGGCAACGTTGTGACTACCGAATCAACTGGCACACCAACATTGCTCGTGTTTCTTGCACATTGGTGTCAATACTGCCAACGCGAAGTGCCGTTGCTCGTTGAGTGGGAAAAATCGGGCAATATGCCAGCAGGCTTCGACATCGTCGCGGTAACTACTGGCACTGACCCAGCAAATCCCAACTTTCCGCCATCCGAGTGGTTGACCCGCGAAAACTTTCCAGCCACTTGGCCAGTCATGGCAGACTCAAAAGACGCGGTTGGTGCCGACGCTTTCGGTCTTGCCGGTTACCCATACTTCGTCTTAGTCGGTGCCGACGGCAAAGTACTTTGGCGTACGAGCGGCGAAGTGCCGATGGACGAACTCGCCGCCACCATTCTCGCGCTCACAGGAGCCTAGAACCCAAGTTGGGAATCATTCTCAATAGTGATACATTCACATTGTGAGAATGATTCCCAAAATACATATTGGAATTTGTTCAGCCCTGTTTGCTCTTTCCGCATGCTCCTCCAGCGATACCACGACTGAGGCAGGCTCCGAACGGCCGACCGTTGTAGTCACCTACTCCGTGCTTGGAAGCATCGTGGAACAACTTGTTGGCGACGCCGCAACAGTGACCACTCTCATCCCAGACGGCCAGGACCCCCACGAATTTGAGCCATCGGCGAAAGACATTGAGTCATTAAACAACGCGAACATTGTTGTATCGAACGGTCTCGACTTCGAGGAAGGTTTGGAAGAGACACTCGAAAATGCAAAAACTGCCGGAGTTAACGTCTTCATGGCTGGTGACCACATCACCGTTCGCGAACTAAGCGACGAGGGACATGATCACGGATCATTCGATCCGCACCTGTGGCTTTCGCCTGCCGCGATGCTGGAAATGTTGCCGGAGCTTTCCGAAACAATTGGTGTCGCAATTGGTGTAGACCTCTCGGTACAGCTAGAGACACTTATTGCCGAACTGACCGCGTTAGACACCGAGATTCAAGAAATAATCGGTGGTATCAAGTGCGAGCTGGTGAGCGGCCACGACGAACTGGGCTATTTCGCCGACCGCTATGGTTGCGAAGTAATTGGGGCAATTATTCCATCGTTTTCCACGACATCTGAGGCAAGCGCAGGCGAACTTGCCGACTTGAAAGCCGAAGTTGAAACTCACGGTGTTCCGGCAATCTTTACTGGGATTGGAACATCTCCCGACGTTGCCGAACAACTTGCTGCCGAGTTGGGCGTGAAAGCAGTGACACTCTCAACACACTTCCTAGACGGTGCTGCTGATTATCAAGAGTTCATGCTGCGTATGGTCAACCAAATAGCAGAAGCGCTCGGCTGAGCAGCCCATTGCACATATCCTTGATCTGTGCAATGGCTTGGTAACAATGTGTTCATAGAACCATTCCTTAATAATGAGTTTCTACGCTTTGCATTGATCGGCGGAATCTTGGTGGCCTTGACATGTGCGATCGCTGGAACATTTGTCGTGCTACGCGGTCTTGCTTTTGTTGGCGATGCTCTCGCCCACGGAGTTTTGCCCGGTATCGCAACGGCTCTCCTCTTGGGCGTCTCTGGCATCGTTGGTGCTGCCGTAGGTGCAGTGGTGATGATGGGCGGGGTAAGCCTGGTTACACGTCGCTTTCGCCTTTCTGGTGACACTGCAATCGGCTTATTGTTCGTTGGAATGCTGGCGTTGGGTGTGATCATCACCTCGCGGAGCGACGCGTTCGTTGGCGACCTCACTCGCATATTGTTTGGTGAACTACTTGGCGTCAGCGGAACTGATTTGTTGATGCAATTGTGCGCACTTGGAGTTGTAGGTGCAATTGCCTTTGTTGGTCGACGACCATTTCTCCTGTTATCCGTCGATGAAGGTCTTGCCCTCACTTCCGGTTTTTCCACTCGCCTCTTCCATAATCTGATGCTGGCGATGGTGGCCATCACCGTCGTCGCCAGTTTTCAAACCGTAGGAACACTGTTGGTACTGGGCATGCTGATTGCACCCGCTGCCACTGGCGCACTCTTTGCTCGAAGTATTTCGGGCATGATGACCATTGCCGCAGTTGTTGGAACACTGTCTACATATATAGGGCTACTGCTCAGCTACCACTTCGATGTTGCTGCAGGTGCCACCATCGTGTTTACGGCCGTCATGTTCTTCGCTTTGGCCGCAGCGTTTACAGAAGTTCGTAGATCACTTAGCAAACCAAGCGACAGCGAGCACGAACATCCCCACGCTCACGGACACGTGCATATCTAATGTCAACGATAACTATTTCAGCCGATCACCTTTGCGTTGGTTACGGCAAACGCCCCGTTGTTGAAGGCGTAACGCTCGACATGCAACCTGGAGAACTCTTGGTGCTTATCGGCACCAATGGTTCGGGTAAATCAACATTGCTCAAGACACTTGCAGGACTCATTCAACCAGTGCATGGCGAATTGCACGTGCTCGGCAAACATGCGGGTCAACTGCCAACTCGCGTTGCCTACTTGCCCCAACATCCTGTCTCTTCGCACACACTTCCA
This sequence comes from Actinomycetota bacterium, assembly GCA_046049195.1. GTDB lineage: Bacteria > Actinomycetota > Acidimicrobiia > Acidimicrobiales > Ilumatobacteraceae > UBA3006. The sequence goes on from JBJOEQ010000010.1 coordinate 3,536, forward strand.
CTGCAAGTGCGCGACATGGTGACAATGGGTCGGTTTGCACACCTCGGACTGTTTAAACGCGTCGGCGCTTCTGACCGAGCCATCGTGAATACCGCAATGCAACGCACCGGCATCGAAGCACAAGCATCTCAACCCATTCGCGACTTGTCAGGTGGCCAACAACAACGGACTCACTTGGCACAAGTGCTCGCCCGTCAAGCCGAGATTTTGTTACTCGATGAACCAACGGCGGGTCTCGACATCAATGGGCGCAAGCTCGTCGCAGATCTCGTTTCAGCCGAGCGTGCGCGAGGAGTGACTGTGGTGATGGCGACACACGAACTAAAGGATGCTGAAGATGCAACATCGGTGATGTTGCTCGCTCAGCGAGTTGTGTCTGTGGGCCCACCAAATATTGCTTTGCGCGATGAATATTTGCGCGAATGCTTTGGTTTTACTCAGCCTCACTAACGCCCTCGAGCGCCAGTAACTGTTTTTTCATTTTTAGTCCAAGTGAATAGCCGCCGAGCGAACCGTCGCCGGCCACAACCCGGTGACACGGCACGATGATGGGTATTGGGTTTTTGCCATTGGCAGATCCAACTGCGCGAAAGGCCTTGGGCTTCTTGATGTTGGACGCTTGTTGACCGTACGAAATTGTTTTCCCAAACGGAATACGACACAGAGCGCGCCACGCTTGCACTTGAAACTCGGTGCCAACAAGATCAAGAGCAACATCAAATGATGTGCGCTTGCCTGCAAAATACTGCTCGAGTTGTTTTTTAGTTTTAAGCAAAATCGCCTGAGCAGAGGCATTTTTGGAGGTCTCTACTTGCGCAGTGTTACTGCGAACGTCAATGGCGACAAGACCTTTTTCCGACGCCACAAGCCTGAGTTTTCCCACTGGTGAGGCAACAACTAAATGATTGCGCACCGTTTGCTTGCCACTCATACAAGTGAATCTAATACGTCCTGGCAACCTGTCACACTGGAGAGATGACCACAACAATCATGATGGACATTGAAAGCCCCGCCAAAAAGCGCATTGCCCTTGTTGCTCACGACAACATGAAAGACGAAATGCTGGAATGGGCCGCACATCACCGGACCGAATTGTCTCACCACGTACTTGTAGGTACTGGCACCACTGGTCGGCTTGTGCAAGAACACACCGGACTCGAAGTTGAGCGCCTTCGCTCTGGCCCACTTGGCGGCGACCAGCAAATGGGCGCGCGCATTGCTGAAGGCAAGATTGACATCTTGATGTTCTTTTGGGACCCTTTAGAGCCTCAGCCACACGACCCAGACATCAAAGCACTCTTGCGAATAGCTGCAGTGTGGAATATTCCAGTTGCGTGCAACCGTGCAAGCGCCGACTTTATTATTTCTTCGCCACTGATCTCTCAGGTGTATCAGCGACGAGTGCCCGAATACTTGTAGCTAGCCCCTAGAGGGCTGGTGGTGCCGGCGGGCCGTACTTGTTCATGTTTGGATCGCTGCGTTGTAAAGCAACAATAAAACCGACAAGTGGAATAATTGACCACCAACCCGCGCGACCAGTGTCATGCATACGGCGCCAACCAATAGCAATTGAAGGAATGATCATTGCAATTGAAACGAGAGTTCCCAAAGATGAAAAAATCGCCGATGAGAAAAGTGTGGCAATTACATTGAATAGAGTCCAATACCAATATGCAGAGCGTGAAGCTCTGCCATTGAAGTTTGCGTAGTTTTGAAACCCAGACTTAATGGCAGTTTGAAAGTTCACTCTTTGTCGCCCTGTGGCTTTGGCTCTTTAGGCAAGCCCAATACGCGCTCGCCCACAATGTTGCGCTGAATCTGGCTTGTGCCACCCCAAATGGTTTCAGAACGCGAGAAGAAGAATGTCGACATCATCGAGCTCACGGGGTATCCATCGCGGCGCTTGTCGCGCAACGCACCAGGCCAGTTGCCATCTGCTGGACCAGCATTGATCAACATCGAGTTGGCGCCATTGATATCAAGTGCGAGTTCCATTGCGCGTTGGTGCATCTCAGTCCAAAACATCTTGTTGCTAGCACCGAGTGCAAGTACACCCATGTCTTTCTTGTTTTCAAGCGTTGCACTCAACGAGCGCAGACCGTTGTAACGCAAGATTTGAATCTTGGAGTAAAACTGCATCAAGCGCTGACGAATGGTGTCATCGTTGATCGATCCATTTTCTTTTGCTGCAACCGTCATCAAACGAAACTCTTCTTCAAATCGACGATAGCCAGTGGTCGCACTCATGCCGCGCTCAAACGCGAGCGTGCTGTTTGCTACCTTCCAACCATTGTTGACTCCACCAACCACGTTGTTCTTCGAGCAACGCGCGTCGGTGAAAAACACTTCGCAAAACTCTGCTGTGCCGTCTGGCTGCACAATGCCGCGCACTTCTACACCTGGTTGACGCATTGGCACCAACAAGTAGGTGATGCCAGCATGCTTCACTGCCGAAGGGTCTGTGCGGGTGAGCAAGAAGCAGTAGTCGGCGTGATGACCGCCAGTTGTCCAAACTTTTTGTCCATTGATAACCCACTCGTCACCGTCGAGCACCGCAGTGGTCTTGAGGCTTGCCAAGTCACTACCGCTGTTTGGTTCACTAAAGCCTTGGCACCAGCGCATCTTGCCATTCAAGATCTGTGGCAAAAATTCTTGCTTCTGTTCTTCTGTACCCCACTGCAACAATGTTGGTCCTACAAGAGTGTCGCCAAAAAAATCGGCGCGCATCGGAGCCTTTGCATTTGCAAATTCTTCCGCCAGCACCACACCTTGCAATGTTGACAAACCTTTACCGCCGTATTCGACTGGCCACGTTGCACAAATCCATCCACCTTCAAACAACTTTGTTGGCCACGCTTCGTTAAATGCTTTGCGCTCGGCCGACGACATCTCGAAACCTTTGTCGAACCATCCCTTCGGAAGGTTGGACTTGAGCCACGTTTGTACTTCGGTTCTAAAGGCCTCTGCCTCCGGGGTGTATTCGATCATGCCTCTATTCTGCCCGCTCACAAGCACTCCAGTCCAAGCGCACGTCACGCCAACGCAGTACGGCGTTAACAGAGCCGTGACAATTGACTCGTAGAATTACTTCATGATCAATGCAGTTCTCGGCAGCGCCAGCGAGACGCTCAATATTGGGCGCATTTTGCTGGATCTGACAATCATTTTGATCGTCGCAAAAGTAGCTGCCGAAGTATCTGATCGCATTCACGTGCCCGCTGTCATTGGGGAGATTGCAGCTGGAATCCTGATCGGACCATCAGTTTTAGGGCTGGTCAACACCGGCGACATGCTGTTCTTTCTCGCCGAGCTTGGCGTCATCTTGTTGCTTATTCAAGTAGGACTCGAGACCGACATTATTGAACTCAAGAGTGTTGGTCGCGCAAGCATCTTGGTAGCGATCATTGGTGTGGTGCTACCGATGGCACTTGGTTTTGGTGCAAGCTCACTACTAGGCGAATCAATCAACACATCACTCTTCGTTGGCGCAGCACTCACCGCCACTTCAATCGGTATTACTGCTCGTGTGTTTGGCGACTTGCGCGCACTAGCAACTGTTGAAGCACGAACGGTGCTCGGTGCTGCAGTTGTCGACGACGTACTTGGACTCATCATCCTCACTGTGGTCACGCGTGTCGTCGAACAAGGCACTGTGGGTATCGGCACAATCGCGTCAACCATCGGGCTCGCAATCGGTTTCCTCGCCGTCACGAGCACTGTTGGTTTCACGATCTTCCCTCAACTTTTTGCGCGCATCGCAAAAGGTGCGCGCTCAGCCTCAACAGTGTCGGTCGTTGCGATCGGTATCGCGCTTGGTTTTTCGGTGCTTGCAGACAAAGCCCACCTCGCACCAATCATTGGCGCCTTTGTCGCAGGTCTCGCACTTCGCCGCATCGCGGCACACGAGCGTGTAGAGCGCGACGTTTCATCAATTGCCCAAATATTTGTGCCAATCTTTTTCTTAAACATCGGTATCACTACCGATATTCGCGCCATGGCAGACCCACGCGTTTTAGGAATTGCGCTTCTGCTTTCCGTCATTGCCATCATCACGAAAATTGCAGCCGCTCTTGGCGCTCTTGGTTCGCGTGGCGACAAGTGGACGATTGGTTTTGGAATGTTGCCTCGCGGCGAAGTCGGTCTCATTTTTGCGAGTATTGGCTTGAGCGTTGGGGCTCTATCAAAAGAGCTATACGGATCGGTGCTCGTTGTCGTGCTGGTTACCACGCTTATTGCACCACCTCTGTTGCGATGGAGACTTGGCAAACAAGCAGAAGCCGTCGAAGACCAGAGCATCAATGCGTCCAGACCTCTCGATGGCTGGGTCAAGACCATCGATGGGCAAATTGTGTTGAACGGCTCGCCTCCTGTGCGCTCGCTTGTGGAAATTGGATTAGCAACGGCCTCGCTCGCAGTGGATGCACGCCCAAGTGGTCAGTTGCTCGACTGGTTTGCGCTGCACCGCAATGCAACAGTGAGTTGGGACGAAGACGCAACGATTGGTTTGCTGCGCGTATTGCGACATGGCTCTGCACGCGCATGGCGATTGCTAGAAACCATTGGATTTATCCAACGCGCACTTCCCGAAGTGTCTGATGCAATGGCCGCACGTTCGAGTGACTCAACCGAACTGGACCCAACACACTCATTGCAGTTTCCTACTGTCGAAGCAATTTGTGCCGCAACGTCAACGAATACGAACACCGATGAGTTGGTTCTTGCAGCATTTGCAAAAGACATCTCGGATTCTGGGGCCGATGGATCTGGTGCAATTGCCCGGCTCGGACTCGATCTTGCTACCAGCAAGTCGGTCTTTGCACTTCTTGATGGCGCTCAACTCTTGCGCAACATTGTGCAAAGCGAACCACTACAGATAACGCCACGACTGCTTTCACAGATTGCGAATCACCTCAAGAACCCACAACTGGTGGAGCAATGTCGACAGCTTGTCACTGCCCGCAAAGATTTAAGTGATACACAAAATTTGGCACTCGTCGGCATCGTTGCAGATGTCCAAGAAGTGCTCGCACACCCAGACCTCATTGATTCAGAATCAAACACGCTTGTAGAGAGTCGACTTCATGCAGCACTTGCACTCACATCGGACGAAGCAATTCGTGCACGTATCACACATGCGCCTGCGAGTTACGCGCTCACGCATACGCCACAACAGTTACTCGACCATGCACTGCTTGTTGAGCCAATGCCGCGTTCGGGTGATGCACGCATAGTTGTGTTGCCCACGCAGAGCAACGATCAATGGTTGGTCAATATTGCGTGCCGCGACAGGACGGCATTGCTTGCACGTTTGTCTGGCGCACTTTCATCACTCGACCTCAATGTGCTCAATGCCGAGATCGCCACATGGGCAGATGGCGCGGTACTCGACATATTTACAGTGCAATCATCTATTGAGCCGCGAATTGGAGCTGTGTCTGACGCTGTTCAGCGATCATTACAAACACGAAACGTGAAGACCTCGGGCGGTCCATACAAATTGACTGTCCGACTCGATCACTCTGCTCACCCATGGCACTCCATCATGCGCGTAGAGGGCGAAGACCACACCGGTCTGTTGCGCGACATCACGGCGACACTTGCCAAACTCAAGGTCGTCATCCATCATGCACAAATTGGCACCGACCAAGGTCGTGTACACAACATGTTTGAGATATCCGATGCGCACGGCAGAAAACTTTCGGAACAAGCGTCAAACAAGATCATTCGCGCATTGCGCTAGTTGCACGACATCGCAACCTTGTAGGCCATGTCGTAGAGTGTTCGCATGACAGTTACCGAGACAGCCCCTGCAGGACTCGAGCGCTGGACGCACCAGTGGAAAGAGCTGTACGAAGAAGTCATTAACACTGGTTTGTGCACCGGATGTGCTGGCTGCGTTATTGCATGCCCACACGAAGTGATCGGTTACAAGCACGAAGAAGGCAACTACAAACCGTTTCATATTGAAGAAGAACTCGGTCTCGACAATTGCGGTCACGGAGAAAAGGGTTGCACCAGTTGCACGCGAGCATGCCCGCGCTTTCGCACTTGGGAGCCAGACGCCGACATGCATCTGTTTGGCAAAACACGTGACGACAGTGCGATGTATGGCCAATACAAGCAACTGCTTCTTGTGCGAGCCGCCGACGACAACGTGCACGAAAAAGGTCAAGACGGCGGCTTTGTGAGCGCAATGCTCATCTGGCTCATGAAACACGACTACATCGATGCAGCACTCACCAGTTTCATGGAAGGCGACGGCACATCGTGGAAGGCATTGCCAGGCATTGCCCGCAACCCAGAAGACGTGCTCAAGGCTGCTGGTAGTCGTTATACATATTCGGCAAACACCCTCGCGCTCAAGCAAGCACAAGAAGAGGGCCTCAGCCGTTTGGCACTTGTTGGTATGAGTTGCCAATCATCTGTACTTCCAATCATGTGGAAGCGCAAAGTTGGCAAGACCGGCAAGCCATTCCTTTTCAATATTGGATTGCTGTGCTCGAAGACATTTGATGATGCAATCTTTGAAGAACTCTTCTTGGCAAAGTATGGCCTGAAAAAAGAAGAGATGATCAAGATGAACATCAAGGGTGCCTTCCAGATCTGGATGAAGGACGGCTCATTCCACGAAATCGATTTGAAAGAATGTCATCAGTGGACGCGCGAAGGTTGCAAAACCTGTCCTGACTTTGCTGCCGAGCACGCCGACATCTCGACTGGCGGTATTGGTGAAGACAATGCATGGACTCTGTGCGTTGTGCGCACTGCACTTGGCGAAGAAGTAATGAACCGCATGATTGCCGATGGCAGTGTGATTGCTCGCCCAGCCGAGACCGATGCAACGGCAATGAAACTCTTGAAGTTGCTGAGTACTGTCAGCCGCAGGCGTTGGCCGGCAACTGCAAACCCTGCCCCACTTGTTGGTGTACCACCACCGAAGAAGAAGGTTGACGGAACGGTTCCTGCTCCACACTGATTAACTAGCCAGGCTTACAGCTTTCGTAAATACATCGTCCAGCATTTTTTCGGTGAGCTTGCCAGTAAACGTATTTTGCTGACTCGGGTGATAACTGCACACAAGTTGGTATTTCCCGGCTTGCACGACTACGCCATGACCAAACTTTGGTCGTGGCTTAACACCCAACTCGTCGCATGCGGCCTGCAGTGCAAATGCGCCGAGGCAAACAATGACTTTTGCATGAGTGAGCAACTCGAGTTCTTGTTGTAAAAAAGGCGAACACTTCACACGCTCTGCTGGTGTCGGCTTGTTTTGAGGTGGCGCACACTTAACAGCAGCAGTTACCCACGCATCGTTGAGCACGAGTCCATCATTCACATCTACCGAAGTTGGTTGATTGGCCAAACCTGCAGTGTGCATTGCACGATACAACCAATCGCCACTGCGATCACCAGTAAAAACTCTTCCGGTGCGATTTGCTCCGTGAGCACCAGGGGCCAGGCCAAGCACAATGATGCGCGCGTTCTTGTCGCCAAACCCGGAAATTGGTTTGCCCCAATAAACGTCGTCACGATAAGCCGCGCGCTTTTCGACCGCCACCTTGCGGCACCACTTGACAAGGCGTGGACACTTTTCACATGCATGCACTTGCGCCTCTAGATGGCGCAATGTGGGGCTACTGGCAGGTTGTGACACTGCATCGCACGATAGTTTGTGAGTGTCATGACTCGCGCAAAAAACACCAAACCAACCCTCATTTTGATGGTTCGCCATGGCCGCACCCCTACCACCGGCAAGATTCTGCCCGGCCGCGCAAAGGGTTTGCATCTGGCCGAAAGTGGTGTAGCAGAAGCCAACCGTGTCGCCGAGCGCTTGTCAGAAATCAAAGGCATCACCGCCGTCTATGCGTCGCCACTCGAGCGCGCGCGAGAGACCGCTGCGCCGATCGGCAAGATTCTCAAGCACAAAGTGCAGATTCATCAAGGACTGCTCGAATGTGATTTTGGCAAATGGACTGGTGCGCAATTAATTGCACTCATGAAAAAGCCAGAGTGGACAACGGTGCAAAAGGCTCCAAGCATTTTCCGCTTTCCCAACGGTGAAAGTTTCACCGAGATGCAATCGCGCATGGTTGGTGCACTCGATGACATTCGCGCAAAGCATCCCGGCGAGATTGTTGTGTGCGTCAGTCATGCCGACCCAATCAAAGCCGCTGTTGCGCATGCAATGGGCACACACCTCGACTTGTTTCAACGCATCGTGATCAGCACGTGCTCGGTGAGTGCTGTTGCATATTCGATCAGCGGTCCAGTTGTACTCACTGTCAATTCGACTGGCGGGTCACTGAGCGAGTTGCGTCCATCATGAGCGCGTTTTACGAATTTGATCAAGCCGATGCATTTACAAGTGGCGCAATCGGTGAGCCGGGTTCGCGTCTGTTTGTGATTCAGGTGCGAGCCGATGGACAACGCGTGACGATGAAGTGTGAAAAGCAACAAGTGGCAGCACTCGCGCAATACATGCGCCAACTGCTCGCTGACGCGCCAGCTGCATATGACAGACCAATCAATGATGCGATGCAACTCTCCTCTCCTATCGACATTGAGTTTGTTGTTGGCACAGTGGGCATTGCGTATGACTCACGCAACGATCGCATGGTCGTACAGATTGAGGAACTCGTGCCCACCAACGACGACAATGAGCCGATCGGTGATGCAGACCCAGGCCGTTTGCGGGTGCAGATGAGCCGTGGTCAGGCAGCAGGATTTTGTGAACATTCAGACGATGTGGTGGCAGCGGGACGTCCTCCCTGCATTTTTTGTGGCCACCCGATTGATCTCGACGGTCACGCATGCCCACGAATGAACTAATCGAAATCCTGCTTCATGGGCAGGTCGAAATTGTTTCGCGCATGCCGCACAGCAGCAACGCAACATTTCTCGTGAAAGTCACATGCAATGACAATGAAGTGCGCGGAATTTACAAACCACTCAAAGGTGAACGCCCGCTGTGGGACTTTGAACCCGGTCTGCATCGCAACGAGGTTGCGGCTTACCGACTCTCTGAAGCAATGGGTTTAGGGATTGTGCCGCCAACTATTTTGCGTGATGGCCCATTTGGCGAAGGCTCGGTGCAACTTTTTGTTGATGTGGATGTGCAACAGCACTATTTCACCATCTTTGAGCAACGCGAAGATTTGCATGACCGACTGCGAGAGATGTGTGCTTTTGACATTGTTGCGAACAACACCGATCGCAAAGGTGGTCATTGCCTGATTGATGCAGATGACCATATTTGGGCGATCGATCACGGCGTGTGTTTCTCCCCCGATTTCAAACTTCGTACGGTGATTTGGGAGTTTGGTGGCGAAGAATTGCCAGACAATCTCCGTGCCGTCATTGAGCCGCTCATTGAGACTGTTCCTCTCGAAGTATCCGCGCTTCTCAGTAGCGAACAAGTTGTGGCTTTGCAAGAACGCGCTCAGTGGATCTGTGAGGGCGGAGCATTTCCAATCGATCGCAGTGGCACGCGATATCCGTGGCCAATCCTTTGAGCGAGATCAATCAACTCATTGACCGCAGTGATCTGGATGGTCTGGTGCGCACGGTTGATGATTTGTGTTCAAGTCGCGATTGGTCATCACTCTTGCAATTGCGCAACTCGTGCAGAATCGCAACGGCGAGTGGCAAGCAACTGTGGCCGGCTTCGACGCTTGCCGAATATCGCCTTGCGCTGCTCGCCCCTGCACACATCGCCTCCGAAGTGGTCGTAGAGGGTTCTGGAAGATTTACTCTTGGACCACTCACCGAAGTAATTGCTCAAAACCATCAGTGGTCGGACTTACAACACGAGTTGCCACATTCGCCAATTGCATCGTTCGTTGCACATGAGTGCGCAATGCGCGGGCAGCACATCGAAAACCCTGCCGACGTCTTTGATGCGCTCGAAACTCCGCTCGAGTTGCAGTCATGGGAGCCCAACTACGAACTAGCCGTCTATCGCGACAACTCTGCAGAGTATCCGTCGCCCGAGCTTCCACCAACGGCAACTAGTCGTGTCGTAACAACTGCTACTTCATCAGAGATTGCGACTGTTCAGGACAATGTTGTCGCAGATGCAGTGCACCAACTAGTTGGTGCTTGGACAACGTCATCCAATGGCACACTGCAGGTTGGTGCAGCACGCGGTGATGAAACTCATGCACTCGCATCTCTGAGCATTACATCGGCAACGCTGCGCGCGCTTCAACCAACTCATGCTCTGTCGTTATTGGCTTGGGCCGGCGCAAGTGGTGGCGCATTTGGTCGGCGTCGTGGTGCTGCCGCAGGGCGTGACAGTGCGTGGTGGCTGCTTGGCGCACTCTCCGGGCGGGCAGATCAATGGCCCCTAAACAACGATGAGATTGGCGATGTGCTGAATTCTTTGACTTGGTGGTGGTTTGACGCAGATCAAAGCCCAACGGGCTGGCAACTGCAACTCGTGATCGTTGACGAGCAACGCGGTTTATCTTGGGCGATCAATGCCCGAGACTCGGTTGCTTGACAACCAGAGCACAACCTGTGTAACACTCAAAAATATGGATGAAGTAATTGGGAAAAACTTAAGTAGTCGATTCGATGCAATCGATAGGCGGTTTGACGCCATAGACCTCCAATTTGAAGTCATTCGCCGTGAAATGAATGAAGGCTTCAATCGACTTGAATACTTCCTCACCGAACACTGGACAAACAATGTCAGATTGATGATCGCTACGAACATCGCAGTATCAGGCACTGTCATTGCCTCGCTTGCATTTCTTACCAGCTACCTCAAATAGATGAGGGCCCTAAAGAATTAGCCGCGTGCCTTGAGCATTTCAATCAACTGCGGCAAAATCTTGTGCACGTCGCCCACGATGCCAAGGTCTGCAACACCGAAGATCGGTGCTTCTTTGTCCTTGTTGATGGCAATGATGTTCTTTGAACCCTTCATGCCCACCATGTGCTGTGTTGCGCCCGAGATGCCTGCTGCGATGTACACAGTTGGCTTCACAACCTTGCCGGTCTGACCAACTTGGTAGCTGTACGGAACCCAGCCGGCGTCGACGATTGCGCGTGATGCGCCAGGTGCACCCTTGAGCAATGTTGCGAGCTCTTCAACAAGTGTGTACTTGCCTGCTTCGCCCAAGCCCCGACCACCAGAAACAACGATTGCTGCTTCGTCAAGTTTTGGACCACTGCTCGCCTCGACATGCACTGCCAAGACTTTTGCGCTGCCTGCAATGCCAAGGTCTGGAATTGGTGCGGCAACAACCGGTGCTGCTGCACCGCCTGCTGACTCGGCAACGAAACTCTTTGGACGGAACGACACCAAATGCGGGCCGCTTCCGGTGAACGCTGTAGTTATGAGTGAGTTGCCACCGAAAATTGGTGTTGTTGCAGTCACGCCATCTGCAGACTCTGCAATGTCGGTGTTGTTGGTGAGCACTGTGCGATCCAGCTTGACCGACAAGCGCGACATGATGTCACGGCCTTCGTAGTTTTGAGGAAACATGATCACGTTTGGCATGTCGCCACCATCGATAATGGCTTTCATCGCACCCGAAACTGCAGGACCCGACAATTTGCCTGCCAAGTCTCCGGTTGCATACACCTTTGTTGCACCGTGCTCGCCGAGAGCACCAGCAATTGCTGTTGCGTCGCCGCCCACGAATGCTGTTACTGATGCGCCGATTGCACGTGCCTTTGCAAGCAACTCGAGCGTGCCGGTTGTTGGTACATCACCGTTGGCTTGTGCGAATACCCAAATGTTGTTGATTGTCATGATGTTGTCCTCAGATCACTTTCAGGTTCTCTAGAAATGCGACGATTTTTTCAAATGCTGCGCCGTCATCTTCGACGACCTCACCGGCTTCACGCGCTTCGGCTTGTGTAACCGAAACAATTTTTTGTCCGGCTCCTGCCCAACCAGTTGCGGTCACACCAAGGTCAGATGCTGTAAAAGTTTCTACTGGCTTTGACTTTGCAGCCATGATGCCTTTGAAGCTTGGGTAACGAGGCTCGACTACACCAGCAGTAACGCTGATGAGTGCAGGCAGTTGACATTCGACTTCGTCGTAACCGGCTTCGCTCTGTCGATCAACCTTCAAGGTGGTGTCAGAGACTTCAACTTTTTTTGCAAACGTAATTGACGGCATGCCGAGCAACTCTGCAATTTGTTCTGGCACAGTGCCGGTGTATCCGTCGGATGATTCGGTTGCACCGATGATCAAGTCGACAGGACCCATCTTCTGAATTGCTGCTGCAAGAACTTTTGCTGTTGTCAACGCATCGGAACCAGCAAGAACTGGATCGCTCACGAGCACACCCTTGACTGCGCCCATTGCAAGTGCAGTGCGCATGCCGGACATTTCGCCGTTCGGCGCCATTGACACAACACTCACTTCGCCGCTGCCTGCAGTAGTGACAAGTTGCAACGCCATCTCGACGCCGTAACCATCAGACTCATCCAAGATGAGTTTGCCGTCACGCTTGAGTGCGTTGGTGGCGCTATCGAGAGCACCTGGGGTGGCTGGGTCGGGAATTTGCTTGACGCATACGACGATATTCATGCCTCCATTGTTACCGATGCGTAAGGCTTTTACCCAACCCAAAACCAACGAATATATGTCTGTGACACGAGTTACCAGTAGGCGGCGGTAAAATTTATCCCTTGCGTATTCTGCTGATTGTCAACTCGTTTGCCTCCTCGGTAACACCCCGCAACACCGTGCTCGTGCACCAGCATCTGGCCAAAAACCATGATGTGCAGGTCGTCGAAACCAACGAGCGAGGTCATGCCACCCGTTTTGCCCAGGACGCTGCTACCCGTGGCCTCGACTGTGTGGTCGCATTTGGTGGCGACGGAACCCTGAATGAAGTTGCCACAGGTTTGGCTGGCAGCGACACCGCCCTAGCGATGTTGCCTGGCGGATCGACCAATGTGTTTGTTCGCTCGCTTGGAATTGCCAACGAACCGATGGTTGCACTGACTCAATTGACCACCGGTATTGAGCGCAACGAAATCGAACGCGTCAGTCTTGGCAAAGCAAATGGTCGCTACTTTTGCTTTCACGCCGGCATCGGATATGACGCAGCCGTTGTTGAGCAAGTGGAGCGAAGGTCATCACTCAAGCGACTTGTTGGTCAGCCGTTATTTGCATACGCAGCAATGCAGACATGGTTTGTCTCGTACAACCGCAAGTACCCGCACTTCACTCTTGACATTGATGGCCGACGTATCCCCAACGCGTTCTTTACCGTGGTGCTTAACACCAACCCATACACCTATGTTGGCAAACACGCCATCAACTTGGCACCAGCTGCAGCACTCGAGAAGAAACTCACGGTTGTCACGTTTCGCAAAATGACAACACCGCTCTTGATGCGGGCAATGTACAGCGCGATGCGTGGCGATGGAGTTCACACCTCGTCGGGCATTGATGTTGCAACCGATGTCGACAAGGTTTCCTTGAGTTTCCCCGCGCCGTTTCCGTACCAACTCGACGGCGACTACTTAGGTGAGACAACTTCGCTCGAGATTGAGCACTGCCCTGCAGCGCTATTGCTCGTGCGACCAACTATCGATTTCTAACTAGCGACTTTTAGCGATTACTTCGAGCGCCACGTCCGGCTTGTTGGTACACAAGCCATCGATACCCCACTCGAGTAGTTCGGCCATTCGCACAGGATCATCAATCGTCCACGTGTTGACACTCAGACCATGCAGGTGCATCGTGTTGATTACATGCCGGGTAAGTCTTCTTACCGATGGGTGAAGGGCACTGTGCCCGCTTGCTCGCAGGTCTGCAGCCACATTCTCGGCTTGCGCATCATCAACTGTCGTGGTCAACCATGCGGTTGGCAACTCTGCCCACAACACATGCACAGCATCGATAGTTTCGCGCCTAAATGACGAGATCAGCCACTGATTTGGTGCGCCACGGCCACGCAACATCGCAACCATCTTGCCCGCAAGCACTTCAGTCGGATCGAAGTCGGGCTCACTCGCATCGTTTTTGATTTCAATATTGACCCACATGCCCTCGCACGCATCCAATGCTTCTTCAAGCGAGCACACGTGGCTTGGCAACTCATCCTTTTTGAGCAAATTGATTTGACGGCCGTCGCTCAGCACCGGATTGTGATGCACAATCATCTCGCCGCTCTGACACAAGCGAACATCGAGCTCTACTGCGTGCGCGCCAAACTCTTTTGCACGCCGAAATGCCAACAATGTATTTTCAACTTCGACCGCGGATGCTCCGCGATGTGCAAGAACTTGAGGTTCGCCTAATGAGTCATAGGGCTTCCAATAATTACCCACCACGACGGCAGGGTACAGCCACTAATGCAAAATACAAGGACAAATAAAAATAAAAAAATAATTGCCAAGACTCTTGAAATTGCCCTCCGCCCTGCCTATCGTGACAACGTCTTACTGGCCTACTCAACGAAATCACAGGTGATCAACTTGTCAATACTTGCTACCAGTCTTGCTCTCGGATCCGCTGATTACTCGTGGCGCAATGAAGCACTTTGTCGAGACACCGATCCAGAATTGTTCTTCCCAATTGGCACAACCGGCCAAGCTCTCTTGCAGATCAGTGAAGCAAAGAATGTTTGTTGCGAGTGCACCGTCAAGCGCGAGTGCCTAGAGTTCGCCATCGAGACCAATCAAGACTGTGGTATCTGGGGTGGTTTGTCAGAAGACGAGCGTCGTGATGTTCGACGCAAAATGGCTGCAGAGCGTCGCGCAGCCCGCGCAACTGCCTAAGCCGAATCTTCGGTAACCGTCTTAAATTCTTGCCGAAACCGGCAAGCGCAGATCGACGACTGTGCCCTGACCGTCTTTGGTCATCGCAACGCCACTCGAAACACCATCCGCTTGAATTGCTTGTCGCATTTCGATAGTGCCCGCAAGTTCGGTCGTCACGAGCGTGCGGACGATTGAAAGTCCCAGCCCAGTTGCCTTGGCAAAATCAAAATCTGGGCTCAGCGCGATGCCGTTATTGACAACTTGAATGTGCAATTCGTCTTCATCGTGTGCGAGAACAACCATCACTGCACCACCTGCACTGCCCTCCGGAAATCCGTGGTCGACCGCGTTCTGCAACAACTCAAGAATCACGACCGACAATGGTGTCGCAATAGTTGCTGGCAGGCGCCCACCGTCGCCCTTTGCCTGAAACGTCACTGGCCGATCGGCTGACTGTAAACCCTCTTCCACAAGCCTCATCAGTGGTCGCACGATCTCAATAAACGAGATGTCTTCGCCGGGCTCGCGCGAGAGCGTCTCGTGTACGAGCGCAATCGTACGAATACGACGCACAGACTCGGCAACTGCTTCTTTGGCCTCTGGCGATGCGAGCCGACGCCCCTGCAATCGCAACAACGATGAAATGGTTTGCAGGTTGTTTTTGACTCGGTGATGAATCTCGCGAATTGTCGCATCTTTGGTCAGCAACAATCGGTCACGATGACG
>JBJOEQ010000011.1:0-4551 GCA_046049195.1 Actinomycetota bacterium
GCAACAGCGTGTCCGTTCTGTTACATCATGCTGGATGACGGTGTGAAGGGTGCTGGCAAAGAAGAGAACGAAGTCAAGGTTGCAGACATTGCCATTCACTTGCTTGATGCACTCGAAAACGGCGAGCGCATAAATGCTGAGCGGCCAGCGCCACTCGCAGTGCCAATTGCCGGCAACTAACTAGCGAAAGTTTTCGAAGTATCGACTTGGGGTCGGCCCGCGCTGACCCTGGTATTTAGAACCTCTGGCACCTTTGCCGTACGGGTTGTCGGCAGGAGTTGTCATTGTCATGAAACTCACTTGACCGATTTTCATGTTTGGATACAACGTGATTGGCAAGTTGGCCACATTTGACAACTCGAGTGTGATGTGGCCATCAAAGCCAGCGTCAATAAATCCGGCAGTTGAATGAATCAATAGCCCAAGTCGACCGAGCGAGCTTTTGCCCTCAACGCGAGCGACCAGATCATCAGCAATTGCTACTCGCTCAAGTGTTGAACCCAAAACGAATTCACCTGGGTGCAACATAAACACACCATCTTGGGGAACCTCTACCAACTCGGTGAGATCTGCAAGATCTTTCTTTACATCGATTACCGCTGCGGTGTGATTGCGAAAGACTCGGAACAAATTGGACACTTTGACGTCGATCGAGGACGGCTGCAAGCACGACTCATCAAGCGGGTCAATAACGATTCTTTTCGCGGCAAGTGCCTCGCGAATGCTTTTGTCAGACAGGATCACAACGAAGCACACTATCTAATACAACCCCCCGAAGGCCCAGCCAGTTATCCAATGGGTATTTCAACTTGGTTTCGGATTGGTACTCTCTACAACGGTTTCGCGGGTGTAGTTCAGAGGTAGAACATCAGCTTCCCAAGCTGAGAACGCGGGTTCGATTCCCGTCACCCGCTCAACAAACTGACAAGGGCCCAGGCGGCTGCAACACCGCCAACGAGCGCCATCGTTATTGTGCGCGCAATCGGTGCTCGGTCAAGGTCGTCGCTTGCATGTTTGGGTTTCTTGGTTGCACTCGGTGGTCTCACGATGGCCAGCACATTGCCAACGCACATTGCCCCGCCAAGAGCGAGCACTAAATACGCAAGTAAGTTTTCGCCGAGAAACATGCGCTAGTTGCGAAGTGCTGCATCGACAACAGGGTCAGAAGCCACGCTCTCAAAACGGGTGTACGTCGAGAGCCACGCAAGTTGCGCAGTCCCCAATGGTCCGGCGCGGTGCTTGGCAACGTTGATTTCGGCTTTACCCTTTAAGTTGGGATCTTGGTCATAGATTTCGGGGCGAAACAAGAACATCACCACGTCGGCGTCCTGCTCGAGTGCGCCAGACTCGCGTAAGTCGGAAAGTGTTGGGCGCTTTTCAGTGCGTGCCTCAAGTTGACGACTCAACTGACTTAAGGCCAAGACCGGCACATTGAACTCGCGGGCCAATAACTTGAGTTTTCGGCTGATCTCGCTCACTTCCAACTGGCGATTCTCTGGTCGACCATCACCGCCCATCAACTGCAAATAGTCGATCACGATGAGCGCAAGTCCGCCTTCGCGACTGATGGTGCGACGTGCTTTGGCGCGAATTTGACCAACCGAAGTGCCGGCACTGTCATCGATGGTCAAAGGAATGTCGAGTCGACCAACGGCGTGGCTGATCTTTGTCCAATCGTTTGGACTTGGACGTCCGGTGCGCAACAACTGGCCATCTACGCTAGCTTCACTCGACAAAATACGTTGAGCGAGTTCGGCTTTACCCATTTCCAACGAGAAAAAGAGCACGGGTTTCATCAGTGTTTGAGCAGCGTTCACCGCAAGATTGAGTGCAAACGCGCTCTTGCCCATGGCAGGACGAGCTCCAAGGATGTTGAGCGTGCCAGGCTGCAAGCCAAGTAACACTTTGTCGAGTTCTGCGATTCCTGTTGGCACACCCGTAATAGCACCCTTGTTGTCTACGAGCGTCTGCAGTTTTTCGATCGCTTGATCGATCAACACGTTGACCTTCTCTGCATTGTCACCAACATGGCTCTCGCCAATATCAAAAATCTTGCTCTCTGCATCATCGATTGCTTTGTCAACGTCGTCTGGCTCATTGAATGCGATCTCGGCAATATCTGATGCTGCGCCAATCAAGCGACGAAGGCGTGCGGTGTCACGCACAATCTTTGCGTAGCGATCGGCGCTGGTGATCGCTGGTGTTGCGTTTTGCAACGTCAGCAATGCATCAAGACCACCAATGGTGTCGAGTGTGCCCGCGCGTCGGAGCTCTTCTGCAACCGTGACTGCATCAACCGGCTCACCACCCGTATTGAGCGAACGAATTGCATCAAAAATATGGCGGTGAATTGGTTTATAAAACTCGTCAGGAAGCACACCACGTTCGAGTGCAGAAGCAACCGCGTCGCGCGACAACAACATGGCACCCAATAATGAAGATTCGGCATCTAGGTTGTGCGGCGGCACACGTTGCGTGCTGCGTTGCACCGGTCGTGTGTCGCTGTTTGATTCACCCGCTATTGACATACGTCTACCTTGCCCGAACTTGCCTGTTGATCGCTAGGGGCATAACCATGTGACTTAACTGTGGATAACCACATGCAACCCCGCTGAGCGGAGCCATTGCGTCGCGTTACTTGGCTACGACAGAGAGATTGAGCACACCAACAACATCGGAGTACAGCTCGACTGAGACCGCATGGTCTCCAACTGAACGGATCGGTGTGTCGATGGTGATGTTCTTGCGATCAACAGTGATACCTGTTTGATCCAAGAGTGCTGCGGCAATCTCGGTTGTGGAGATCGAACCAAACAAACGACCCTCGGCTCCGGCTTTTGCCTTGACCTTGATTGATTGCTTGGCCAAGTTGGCTGCTACACCGCGCGCGGCTTCGCGCTCGGTGTTTTCGCGCATGTCACGAGCACGGCGCATCACGCCAGCCTGAACGACTTCACCCTCAGAAGCCACAATGGCGAGGCCGTGTGGCAACAAATGGTTGCGTGCATGACCAGATGAAACGGTGATGATGTCGCCACGGCGACCAACACCTGCGATATCAGAACGAAGCAAAACCTTCATGGCTTATGCCTCCTCGGTTGTAGTTGCGGCTGAAACTTCAACGTCAGCTACTGGTGCCTCTGCGGCATCAATTGCTGCTGCGTACTTATCGACAAATACTGATTCGTTTGAACCGGCATCAGTGTTTGGTGCGCCACGACGTGGACGATCGCTACGTGAGCCACCGTCTTCCTCGCCACGACGAGGTGCGCGCGCTGCGGCAACTCGCTTGGTGTATGGCAAGAGTGCCATTTCGCGTGCGTTCTTGACAGCAAGTGCGACGTCACGTTGTTGCTGAACGGTGTTGCCGTTCATGCGACGTGCGCGCAACTTTGATCGGTCGGACATGAAGCGCTGCAACAAGTTGACATCTTTGTAGTCGATGTATCCAATGTGCTCGGCGTGCAATACGTTTGGACGCTTCTTGTATTTGCGCATTGCAGCTTTCGCTGCCCTCGCTTTGTTGGTTTTACTTGTCATGTCTTAATTCCCTTTGTGGTTAATGAATGGTGTGATTAGAACGGTTCTTCGCCGGTGTCATGAGGATTGACATCGGTGCCTGGGTTGGCGCCACGTGATGCGCCGCCCTGGCTTGGTCCATCAGTTTTTGGCGTGCGCTCTACTTGAGCAGTTGCCCAACGAAGGCTTGGTCCAAGCTCGTCGGCAATCACGTCGATGGCAGTGCGCTTGTCGCCTTCACGAGTGGTGTATTCGCGTTGCTCGAGACGACCAGTGACAACAACTCGTGCGCCCTTCGTGAGTGAAGCGGCTGCATTTTCGCCAAGTTGGCCCCATGCAGTGACGTTGAAGTAGGAAGTTTGTTCCTGCCATTCGCCGTTGACTTGATAACGGCGACCGACGGCGATACCAAACGAGGCAACCCCACGACCGGTAGTGGTGAAACGAAGCTCTGGATCGCGGGTGAGATTACCTACGAGAGTGATGGTGTTATCTGACATTGTTGATGCTCCTTACGAAGTGGCTACTTGATCAAAGAGATCAATTATGCAGACACTGCGGTGAGACCGCGGCGTGATGCTTCTTGATCTGGCAAACGGAGAAGTTTGTGGCGGAGGACATCGTCCGCAATGCGAAGGCTGCGCTCGAACTCGTCGAGTGCGCCACCTGGTGCCATGAGATTGAACACCGCGTAGTAGCCGTCGTTCTGTTTGTTGATTGGGTATGCAAGACGACGCTTGCCCCACCAATCTGGTGAACCGTGGACTGTGCCACCAACACCTTGAACTGCCTTGGTCACAGTGGAGATCCAACTGTGCGCAGCCGATTCTTCTAAGTTGCCGCTAACTATGAGCATTAATTCGTAAGCACGCATGAACGTGGTAACTCCCTTCGGTTCCAACCGGGGCTGGAGCCCCCGAGGGGGCAGGGTGGATATGTGGACTTGGGATCGTATCGGCACGAAGGGAGCGTGCCACACCCGTGTTGCAGAGATTGGCCGAACTAGCGCCGAGACCTACGCCTTGTTGACTC
>JBJOEQ010000012.1:0-6406 GCA_046049195.1 Actinomycetota bacterium
AGGAATTTGTCAATCTTCTTGCTCGGCAAACCCAATACCCATAAGGGTTACCCCATGATCAGCAGAAATGCATCATCAGCGCACTCTGCGTTGCTAGGGCGACCCTTGGCGACGCCTGAATCGAAAATTTGTGTCCGAATGTCGACAAATTTTTGCAGCGCTGACAAATTTTTGGACAGAGCCGATTTTTGGGATTCACTTTCTGAAACTGGATGCAAAACCGTTCAATGCTTGCAATTTGTCTGCAGACCTACTCAAATATATGACGAAGCGGTATTCCGAAACCGAGAAAGCAAGGTAAGCAATGACAAAAGCAGAGCTCATAGATGCAGTGTCAGAAAAAGCAGGAGTCTCCAAGGCGGAAGCCGAGAAGACAATCGGAGCTTTTTTTGAACTGGTCGTAGCCTCAGCGATTAAGGGTGAGAAAGTTGCATGGCCGGGCTTTGGCTCGTTCAGCACTTCGAGCCGCAAGGCGAGAGTTGGCCGTAACCCACAAACGGGTGCACCGGTTCAAGTTCCAGCCAGTACAGCAATGAAGTTCACTTCAAGCTCAACGCTGAAGAGTGAATTGAATCCAAACCGTAAAAAGTAATACCTAACCAAGGAGAAAATCATGGCAGCAAAGCGCAAGAAAGCAGCAAAGAAGGCACCAGCAAAGCGCAAGAAGGCAAAAAAGGCCGCTAAGAAGGCCCCAGCCAAGCGCAAGAAGGCAAAAAAGGCCGCTAAGAAGTAATAAGGCCTTAGCCAAAAAACAAATCGGTTCGGAGAACTGTGAGACCGGAGGGCTTTGGCCCTCCGGTCTTTTTTTATGTCAAAAAAGAGTGATGTTGTGTTGCTCTAGCCACTGAGTTGGCAGCGCAGCCAAGTCATCGGGTGTATCTATGTCGAGTGCAAGCTCGTCATCCTCGACAATGTGCAGTGGTAGGCCAAGTTTGGTTGCCTCGGCCGTGTGGGCCTCAAAGCTTTTGGCACCGTAGTGGCACGTAAATCCCACACCAAAGGGGATGATCAACACGTTGGTTCCATCGCGATGTCGATCGGGCACGATCGTGACCGTGTTGCTCGCAACGGTTGAGTTAAGCAACTCGCGAAGTCGGCTGGGCAACGGCAAGTCGCTATGCACAATCATGACTCGCTCGTATTCGTGAGCAGCGCTGATGCCTTCTTGCACGGCAGCGTTTAATCCTGCGCCGGATTGAGACACCACCAAGGCACCATGCGATGTCGCCCACTGCGAAACTTCGGGATTGTCACAAACCACAAATACAGATGCGCCACGCACAGACTCGAGAACGCCAAGTGCTGTTGAGCGTGCGAGCAGTATGCGTTGCTCTGCGCTGAGCACACTTGAGAGTCGATCTTTAGCCTGCTCGAAAGCCTTGATGGGGATGACGACGGCAGTGAGAGATGCCGATTGCGTGAACGATTTGTGCGAATCGACCATTTTCGTAGCCTATTGGTGCTTGTGTCGATGTGGCCCTGCTCGCCTAACCTTGGCGACTGTGACGACTCGAGTGTGTGTGGTGGGGGCAGGATCCTGGGGCACCACAATCGCCACACTGGTGTCGCAAAACGCTGCGACTTCACTGTGGACGAGGCGCTTGGAACTGGCCGAAGAGATCAACTCGCAACATCTCAACAGTGCATACCTCGGTGACTATGTATTGCCCGCTGAGCTTGAGGCGTCAGTGGATCTTGAGCGGTTGGTGAAACACGCAGATGTGATTGCGATGGCAGTGCCAGCGCAAGGTTTTCGTCATGTTGCTCAGCAGGTAGCGAAGCATGTGGCTGCCGGTGTGCCGATTATGAGTTTGTCTAAAGGTTTAGAGAGTGAGACATTGTTGCGGATGAGTGAAGTGCTGGCGTCTGAGATGCCGAACAACCCACGGGCGGTGTTGAGCGGCCCAAACCTTGCTCACGAAATATTGCAAGGTCAACCCGCGGCGAGTGTTGTTGCTTGTAGCGACGATGTAGTTGCGTTGCAGTTGCAAGAATTGTTTTCTCGTCCAACGTTTCGGTTGTACACCAATCGCGACGTGATCGGATGCGAAGTTGGTGGGGTGGTAAAAAACGTCATTGCTATAGCGGCAGGAATATCACAGGGCTTTGGATTTGGCGACAACGCAAAAGCAACTCTGGTGACTCGTGGTTTGGCAGAAATGTCGCGTCTTGGTGTTGCGCTTGGCGCGCAGCCACCCACTTTTTCGGGCCTTGCAGGCATGGGCGACATCATGGCTACGTGTGCATCGATGCAGAGCCGCAACACTCAAGTGGGAGTGCGGTTGGGCAAAGGTGAATCGATCGCAGCAATCGTGGACTCGATGAACATGGTTGCTGAGGGAGTAAAAAGCTCGTCTGCTGTAGTGAAGTTGGCACAGCAACATGGAGTGGAGATGCCGATTGCCGAGCAAGTTGCGCTCGTATGTGAAGGAACCATGAGCGCCGAAGATTCTCTGCGGGCGTTGATGTCGAGATCCAGTAGGTCTGAATAATGTCCAATACACAAGGTGTTATCTCATCAATTTCGCTCAGTGCGCGTGTGAGACCAGCGGCCCATGTGTTGGGTATTAGAGGCGGAGGGTGGAACGCAATTGTCAATGAGCGAGGTTCTGTTCGGCTCAATGATGGATCACCAGTGCTTGATTGGCACATTGCTGCCGACGATCGCTGGCACGACCCGTCGACGGAGCCGAGTGTGCGACAAACGCGCCGCGCCGGTGTGCCTGTTATTGAGACTCGTCTACGAATACCTGGCGGCGACGCAATTCAGCGCGTGTACGCCGTTGCAGACGCGGGTGGACTAGTAGTGATTGAGATCACGAACGAGTCCACATTGCCAATTGCGGTTGCGTTTACACGACCAGATGTGGTTTCGTCTCGAACTCCGAGCCCGCGTGGTGCACAAGGCATCGATTTGCCAACGGGGAGTGTTGTGTTTCCCGTTGCGCACGGCAGCACGTTGCGCGTTGCGTTACGCGCAGCAATGCATGTCGCAAACGCAGTTGCGAACACGGTTGCGAGTGTCGATGTAGAGCGCTTACCGTCATTTGAACAGTTGCAAAAGGGATGGCTCAAGGCAGTAGAGCAAGCCGGGTATGTGATCGTGCCAGAAGGTGCAGTTGCCCCGCTCGTAGCGCGCCTGCGAAGTGACGCGTTGATTTTGAGCGGACACGAAATTGAAGACTGGGCTATCGGTGCGGGTGGGGATTGCGCCAATGATTCGGTTGCATACATCTTGACACTTCAAGAATTGTTGCGCATGGGTGAGAAACTCAAGGGCGAATCTGCACAAATTCGTGTTGATCACGCTGCGCGCCTTGCGCAATCTGTTGAAACTCTGTTGAAAGATAATAAGAAAACGTCAATATTGCCGTGGGATGTAGAGCGCGCATTGTTTGCTGCCCAATTTGTGTTTGCGCGCATGGGCGAGCATCGCGCAGCCGACGATGTGGCTGCCGCACAGTTGCGCTTGAACAGTTGCGCCGAACCACCAAACGTCATGCCAACCGATATTCGCGCAATTGCGTGGGTTGAAGAAAAAATGGTGGCAATGCAGCGCGATGGGTCGGTGCAAATTTTTGGTCGAGGCATTCCTCGACTGTGGCTTGGAGCAAATTTGGAGTGTCATCGAGTCGCTGCTGGTCCGCTGCATACGGTGAGTTTTGGTATTCGTTGGCATGGTGAAAAGCCCGCATTGTTATGGGAAGTTGCTGGACCTGCTGGAATCAAACTGACCGCAGGCAAGTGTGATCCAACTTGGACTTCTGTTGAAGCAACTGGTGAGACGCTGCTTCTAGGCTTTGCGCCATGAGCAATTTGCCGAGCAACGTGTCGAGCAATTTGCCGAGCATCGCACCATTGCGTCTTACTGAATGGACATCGTGTGGTGGATGCGCGGCCAAATGGGGAGCAACATTGCTCGCCGACTTGGTGAGCGACTTTCCTGCATCACTCGATCCTGCACTCTTGGTCGGTCTTGCACCTTTTGACGATGCAGCCGTGTACCAAGTGACAGATGATGTGGCTTTGGTGAGCACAACCGATTTTTTCCCGCCGCTCGTTGACGACCCAAGTGATTTTGGTGCGATTGCCGCAGCCAATGCATGCAGCGACGTGTTCGCAATGGGTGGCCGTGTGGTGATGGCTGTCAATATCGCTGCGTTTCCAGAACATTTTCCTCCAACCGCAATCGCTCAAATATTTGCCGCAGCCGCAGTTGTTGTGGCCGAGGCGGGCGGAAGTATTGCTGGTGGTCACACCATTCGTAATCCAGAACCGATCTTTGGGCTCGCCGTGCAAGGTGTTGTCAACCCACAACGTATTTTCCGCAAGAGTGGTGCACGGGTTGGTGACATTGCGGTGATGTCGAAGCCGCTTGGCACTGGCCTCGCCCTTGCTGGTGGATCAGATGCCGACAAAGATGCAGCCATCGCAGGGATGCGCACGCTGAATCGTGTGGCGTCTGAGCAACTGCAAAGTTTTGGCGCTGGTGTGCACGCGGTAACCGATGTGACCGGCTACGGATTGGCTGGCCACGGATGGGAAATGGCAGAGCGAAGTGCAGTTGCTCTAGTTATTGAAGCCAGCACTTTGCAGGCGTATCCGGGTGCAAGAGAAGCAGCACAACGCGGTGTGCGCACGGGTGGAGACCCGCGTAACCGTGACTATGTAGAGGGCAAGTTTGTAGATGCTGCAGGCAATGACGCAGCGGCAGCATTGTGTTTTGACCCCCAAACTTCGGGTGGATTACTTGCAGCAGTAGACGAACCAACTGCGGCAGTGTTGTTGCAGAGCGGCGCTTGGTGGCGTGCAGGTAGTTTCGTTGACGGTGCAGTGCAGATTTCATTGCAGTGAAAGAAGCACCAACGACTCAAGTGGAGCGCGTGCTGTTGCGCAAGGGCTCGTCAATTGTGATCGGTATCGATGAAGTGGGAAAAGGTGCGTGGGCCGGACCACTGATGATCGGTGCGGCTGTGTTGTCGCGCGACGTAATTGCAAGTGACGATGCATCGGCGCTGATGGGCGGTGCGCGCGACTCAAAACAATTGTCGGAAGTTAAACGAGAAGAAATGTTTGATCATGTGGCTGCAACGTGTGCCGCTTGGTCGATTGGGTACGTGACTCACGCCGAATGCGATGCGTTGGGCATGAATGCCGCCCAACGATTGGCCACCAAACGGGCGATTGAAAGTTTGGCGAAACAGATTGATGTGAGCAAAGCAACGGCAGTGATAGATGGTCGATGGGACTTTGTGTCACCTCATATTTCGCAGGTGGTGACACAAGTAAAGGCTGACGCATCAGTGTTGTCGGTGTCGGCTGCTTCGGTGTTGGCAAAAGTTTCGCGAGACCGAATGATGCGCGAGTACGCGAACGACTATTCGCTGTGGAGCTTCGAGACTAATAAGGGTTACCCGTGCCCAAAACACCGCACCGCGTTACAGGGGTATGGGCCTTCGGCGCTGCATCGCACGAGCTGGGCGTTTATGGAGAACTTTGTGCCGTGGCTTGGCAGGTCAACTCTTCGGCAACACGAGCCGCAATCCCAACTGGAATTCCGATCCGCGTAAGTCGAGATTCCAACAAATCAGAATCGTCGCCAGTAGTGATAAGTGCGCTCGCGACAAGTTTGGCTCGCTCAACAAGTTGTTGATGGTCGATGGATTCAACTGGCCACGAAGCGAGTGATTGCTTGAGTGCAGTAGGGAAGCGTTGTATTTGACGCCGCGAGACTGGCGGAAGTTTGATCCGCACAGCCAAGCCACCGTGCACGCTTTGTGCAGCACCAAACCACTGACATCTCCGCAACGCACGACTAAATGGACAGTTGGCACCTTGGGTAAATGACAGACCAACGGCGAGTGCGATTTCTTCCGTATCCATCTCGTAACCGCCAGGAAACTCGGCGAAGCCCATCACAATGCGTCGCATGATCCACAGCGCACTCGGCCCCATGATGGGAAGCCAGAACATTTCGGCATACCGAGAGAACACATCGAACCCGACTTCATCCACAATCGGGTCTAGCCAGGGCACCACAACAAGTGTTTTTTCAACGTGTAATTCGTTCATGCTCATTTGTGTGCGCGAGTTTGGCAAGATGGCAGGGTGATAGACGAAAAAATACAAGAAAAAATAGATCAGGCACGGGTCATATTGCAGGCGTCTAAGCGCATCACTGTTTTGACAGGTGCGGGAATTTCGACAGATTCCGGTATTCCAGACTTTCGAGGACCAAACGGATTATGGACGAAGGATCCGGATGCAGAGCGTGCAGCAACCCTGACTCATTATTTGGAAGATGATGAACTGCGCAAAAAATCGTGGCGCAACAGAGTGCGTTGGATTGATAACGATCCTCAACCAAACGCAGGACATATTGCGTTACTTGAACTTGAGCGCCGTG
>JBJOEQ010000013.1:0-5410 GCA_046049195.1 Actinomycetota bacterium
CGACAGGCATTTAGAGGTTCGCGAATAACAAGCTATGGGACAGACAACCGAGGCGATGGTCGACTCGTTTTTCGCATGGAGGGCAGCCGCCCAGCATCTATGACAACGCTGTCTCTAGTGTGGCCAAGCGTTGCTCTAGCGAATCTCGGTCTACAGAACCGAACGGCCAGATATCGTCCAACACTCTCTGAAGTTCGTATCCAAATTTCGGCAAAAATCAAAAAAACGATCCAACCCCAATTCAATATTTCTCTAACAACCGGACCCATCGATTTATCTTGGTACTGGATCGCGCCAATGCTATTGGATGAAGCATTGTCCCCCGAAGCCATACATGACTTTTCGAGTTTCAGTTCAAGTGATCAGGACTGGGGAGAACATGATCCAAAAGATGCATTTACAAAGCATTCGGATTTTGCACGGGAAAATTTCAAAAACCAATGCCGAGCCCTAGGTCGACCACCATCTGACTTAATTGAAGTTCTAACCGACCTTGCAATCGGTGGCCCGGCAGCGTGTGCCCTGAGGTCTCTATCGACAGTTTCTGGATTGCCCATTTCTCACCCAAGGGTGGTGGATGCTGCAGCACGTATTGCCAACTCCTTCAGACTCTTCTTCAATAAGGCAGAGGTAACCGCAATCGTTGCTCGTGAAATGAATCTGATTAAAAGTGACGAAGATTTAGGGCGTGAACGCTATTGGCAACAAGTTATTGAATACTGCGCGATCAACCATTTGCAAGCAGTACTAGACGAACACGTCCACACGTTGCGTGATTGGCTTGGCTATAGCGCATACTCCGACGATTCAAAACGAGAAGAATCTCTCGACCTGTTTGCTGAGAAAATTGATGCAGCGCTGAGTGTACGAGCCGCGAATTTTGGGGTTGATATACCAAATGTTAAGGGACCAAAAATTAAATCCAATCGGGAATCAATGAGGGCAAGCTTCGCCGCGGCTTACGGCCAGCGTGCAGATGACGAAAAGGGTGTGAACCGTAATGAATCGCTTTCTGCCGCATTTAATTCACCGTTTTGGCCGTTTGTCTTAGTCAGTACCTCGATCGGCCAAGAAGGTCTTGATTTCCATTTGTGGTCGCATGCTGTCGTCCATTGGAACTTACCGTCGAACCCAGTCGACCTCGAACAACGTGAAGGTCGTGTCCATCGATACAAGGGTCATGTTGTCCGCAAGAACATTGCGGAGAAACTGACTCCATACCTTGAGTCAGATATCAAGGGTGATATTTGGGAAGCACTCTTTAACTTGGCATCAGAGAAGCGTCTGTCTAGCGAATCAGAGATGGTCCCTTATTGGGTTTACCCTCATGGTTCGTCCAAAATTGAGCGTCATATCCCGTTATTGCCCTTCAGCCGAGATGCTTCCGAGCTTCCGCGACTGAAGAACTCGCTCGCTGCATACCGACTTGCTTTCGGACAGCCTCGGCAGGAAGATCTTGTTGAGTTCCTGCGAAGGAATCACTCAGAGGATGATATTGACGAACTTGTCAAGAAGTTCAGAATTGATCTGACTCCGCCATCTAGGACCCCCTCTTGTTAATAACGTGCGCAACCGACCCGAAGCGTTCGAATAACCCCCACCACCACTCACGGACTGCTTGACCGCTATCTCGACATGAATTGAATATGCGACCTACGGTTTAGGAATACTATTCAGTAGTTCAGAGGCACTCTCTAGCAACTTTGCAGCACTGTCGTTGCCTGATTACAAGCCGAATTCGATCACTGGTGTTCGGTGGTGTCCGATGAGTGATGTTCCCTAATTGTTCTCTATTTGGGAGATATACATTTGTGCGCTGGTCAAAGTATTTTCAGACAAAGTTCCAGATTGGATAGCCCATATGGGTAAAGGGAATCGTAATTAAGTGTCTAAATTGCGGTTAATTTTGGACGAAAAGTCCATTATTGGTCTCCTTGCCCGAGATCAGCAGCCCTGGCTGGTAACAAATATTCACTGAAGTTTTTTAACAGTAACCGGAATCGCAGTTTGAACAACCATGCCGGTGAGGTTGTCTACGTCAAACCTTGAAGTAAGCACCGATACGTTTGCGTCGCGCTTACCATGTGCAACCGAAACACTGTCTACGTGAACATCGTCGCTCAGCTTTGCTCGCACTACGAGCGAACCGTTGTTTGATGAAATAATTATTTCGTCGCCATCATTAATTGCATGAGGCGATGCGACCTTTGGATGAATAAATGCAATCATCTCTTCGCTGCGTTGCAGTGTCGGTGGGTGCTGCGAATTGAGCTGGTGATGTTGGCGGCGGCTTGTCAACAACAACCCCCCTGGCGGCATCAAATCACGCCATTGTTTACATTGATTGACGAACTCTTGAGGTGTAAGACGCCATCGATTATTGGGCAGCACCGTGTTCAAGACCCATCCGAATGTCGGTGAACCAGACACGTATTGCTTACTCACGATCTCATCAAATGAAGTATTTGATCGCACTGCGATGTGGCGCAGCACGTCAACGTCTGTCGAGCCTGATGAAAGCGGCTGTGGAAGAAACGGCAAATCCAATTCTTCGGCAATTCGGGCAGCGACCCACCACATGCTTTGCGACTCTCCCGCCGGCGGAACTACCGCGGGAGTGAATTGGGTGGAAAAATCTAGATTGAATTGGTCGTAGTAGAAAGGTATGTCTGCTCGCTCTAGCTGGCCTCGCACGGGGAGGACGTGGCTTGCGATCTCGGACATTTCGTTTTCTACAACGTCTAGCAGCACAAGCGCATCTAATTTTTTGAGGGCATTCAGCGTTCGCGTCGCATCAGGAAATGCACTTAACGGATTGCCACCGAAGACCACAAGAACCCGAAGGTTTCCTGCTTCGATTTCGTCGACTAATGCAGAGCACGGAAATTCATCACCCCAGATTTTGAGTTCTGGTCGACTTGGCGGCCCAGCCGTCGGCGATGGCAACAGAGCATTTTGTTGAACGTCGTGGTCTATTCGGCGAAGCAAACCAGGATGAAACCACATTCCACCCGGCGCATCGTATGAGCCAGTGACGATGTGAAGCACCCACACCAACCACTCGGTGATATTTGCAGCCGCAGTCATAGTGGTGCCCGTCCCTGTTTGCACTGCTACTCGGCCATGACGCCGAACCGCTGCAAGTAATGAGACAAGCCCTTCTTTGGGGCACCCGGTGACTTCACTGGCCCTACTCAAGGTCCATTCTTTCAGCAGTTCTTCAAGTGTCGTTCGGTCCTCGGCACTTGTGTGCATCTGCAAATAGGCCACATCGCAACCACCGTGCTCCAATAACTCGTGGACAAGATACGCGATAATGGCAAAATCGGTTCCGGGCCGCGGTAGCAACGTTGCCGTTGCGAGATGGCTTGACTCGGTCTTTCGTGTATCAATGATCCACAACTCTCGCGGCGAAGTGGCAAGTTCGCGCAGTCGAACCACTGGGTCGGGAAATCCATTGACATGCCCATGACTGACGACTGGATTACACCCAAGAAACATCGTGAACGTGCATCGCTCGTGATCTATCACTGGAACGAGAGCCGGATTGCCCGACATCAACAGCGACACCAGAGGTTTGCAGGGATTATCGATACTGATAGCCGAATACTTCGAACGTGAGTTCAGCGATCGCACAAATTGTTCGGCGGCCCACTTCCCAGCCCCGTCAAGAGATGCGGCCGTGCCGCTATACACCCCTACCGAGTTGGCACCATTGGCAGCAATAGTGCGCTGGATAGTTGTGGCGATATCTGAGATCGCTTCTTTCCACGATTGTCGTTCCCAACGCGCGTCACTTTGTCGGCGTGGAAAAAGTATTCGGTCGGGATGGTGATGCCACCGACCCAATGAACGACCCTTGGCGCAGGTGTAACCCCTCGAACCGGGATGTTCCGCATCGCCCTTCACCGCGGTAACCGTTTCGCCGTCGACCGTCACTTTTATTCCACACAATGCAATGCAAAACCGACAGAAACTTTTCTGTTCGTGAGGCATCGGCATCAGGGGGTTCTAAACGGCGCACCGGCTTGGTCCTCATATAGTTTGAGGACGGACATTTCACCCGACTTCGGGCCAAACTTGAGTAACGCACGTTGATGAATTTCCTCCACAAGTCTTGCAACAGCAATATCAATTCCGGTGCGTTCACCCAATTCAAGCCCCAGCTGAATGTCTTTACAAACAAGATCTAACGTAAATCCGTCGTCGTAATTGCCAAACTCAAATACGCTGTTGATGTCAAACTCAAGGAAATTTGATTGAGATGGTGAGGCACAGAGTGCCTTTTGGAGTAACCGTAAATCGATTCCAAGCTTTGAACTCATCGCAAGAACTTCAGCAGTGCCCGTTGCGTAGATGAACCACAACAAATTAAGCAGAACTTTGATGCCGTACCCTGCGCCATTTGGGCCCGCGTAATAAATCTGGTCGGGCAAACCCCCCAACGCTTGAAACAAGGGAAGATACTCGTCGTACAACTCTTTACTGCCACCTACAAAAATTTGAAGGGCCGCAGATGTACGCGATTCTCCAATTGGTGCTTTGGCCAGAAACGATACGGGCGCTTCCATCACGGCTATTTGGCGCGGTTCGGCAAGCAGCCTGATTTCATCGGCAATGGAAACCGACGATGTACTCATATCTATATACGTACTTCCCGGATTCATTGCCGCCAGCGCGCCTCCAGCACCAATCATGATTTCCCGAATTTGTTGCGGCCCAGGCAAAACCGTGATGAATACGTCTACTTGCGACGCAACACCCGATGCGCTGTCGGCCCAGATTGCACCATGCTGCAGAAGATCATCAGACTCGGACTTTTGCAGACTATTTACAACAATCTGATAGCCAGAAGCCAGCAGGCTCAATGCCATTGGCTTGCCAAGATTTCCAAGGCCTATTAAGCCGACAATTGGTTTTGATTTATTCCCCATTCCAATAACGGTAGTAGAACTTGCTATGCGGATTAGTCCAACCTCTGAGCACCCATTTCTGGATTCAATATGCCCAATAACACGCTTGTTTTGCTGACTATTCTGCGTCGATAACGAACTTGTCGAGATTTGCAGGCTTGCCAGCAAGCAGAATCAACTCGCCAGGTTGCAGGATCGTCGAGTGCTCTGCATGTTGAAACTCGCCTCCTGGCGGCTTGATGCTCACGATCGTGACGCCATACTTTTTGCGGATTGCCAGTTCGCCAAGCGGTTGGCCAAGGCAGCTCTTTGGGGCTTCCATCTCTACTAACGCGAAGTCGTCTTCGATATGAAAATAGTCGGTCACGCGTCGGGCAATGCTTCGCGCGGTGCGATAGCCCATGTCGTGTTCGGACAGGGCGACACCATGACAATTGAGGCAGCAGAAGCAACTGCTCTTGATGTCGTCTTGTTGGGTGGCCAACCAATTGGCGAAC
>JBJOEQ010000014.1:0-2579 GCA_046049195.1 Actinomycetota bacterium
GGATTTTTACCAAGTCTTGGTGCCGATCTGCCGACTTGCGTTTTTGTTGAGCGATGCTCGTTTGCGGACGAAACGTGCAGAACGGTAGTTCCTCAGTGGAGATCTCTTGGAACGAGTTCGGTTCGCTGTCACCACGCAGAGAAGGTCGCGGGTTCTCCTGGAGAGAACGAAATCGCTGGAGTACCTGTTGAGATCAATCGAAAGATCAAGCCGATATTGGAACTTGTCAATGTGAGCAAATCGTTTCATCAAGGCGGCCAAAGTTTCAAGGCAGTTCAAGACGTCTCGTTGTCGCTTTACGCTGGCGAAACGCTTGGACTCGTAGGTGAATCGGGGAGTGGTAAGACCACACTTGCGCACACATTGTTGGGGTTGCACGCAGCTGATGCTGGAGGGAAAATACTTTGCGACGGCAAAGAGCTTTTGCCAGGACGTCGTCGTCGCACACTTGAACAAATTCGAGCAATTCAGATCGTCTTTCAGAACCCTGATTCCGCATTGAATCGACGACGATCTGTTCGAAAAATTATTACGAGAACACTGAAGCATCTAGCAAGGGTCGCCCCTGAAGAGATTGACTCGAGGTTACGTTCGGTGATCGCCGCTGTGCGCCTAACAGATGGCCATCTCGACATGAGACCGGGTCAGTTGTCGGGTGGGCTGAAGCAACGAGTAGCAATTGCTCGTGCATATGCCGGTCAGCCACGCGTGATGGTGTGTGACGAACCAACTTCTTCACTGGATGTTTCGGTTCAAGCAGCAATTCTTAATTTATTGGCAGACATGCAACGCGAAAGCAATACGAGTTACCTTTTCATCTCCCACGATCTTCGCGTTGTGCGCTATCTGTCCGATCGGATTGCAGTTTTGTATTTGGGAAGAATCATGGAGGTGGGTCCCGCTGAGAGAGTTTTTGACGGACCACATCACCCGTACACAGAAGCACTTTTGTCGGCGGTGACTTCAACAACTAGTACGACAACTTCGCGGATCAAACTCGAAGGCGAGATTCCAAGTTCTATGTCTCCACCGTCAGGCTGTGTGTTTCACACCCGTTGCCCGCGTCGGCTAGAGGGAGATATTTGTTCAACAGTCGAGCCACCACTTACGGCTACCCCCGATGGAGGAGTGATGCGCTGCCACATTCCATTTGAAAAACTCACCCATCAAACTCATTTATAGCGAAACTAGAATGTAAGAGTGTTAGAAAAATCGCTTGATCGTTCCGCATATGTGGACAATGAGAATTGGGCTATTGAAAAGCACAAGGTGTTTGCATCCAACTGGTTCTGCATTGGTCGACAAGATGAAATTGGGTCCATTAGCGGTAGTTACAAACTTGTTGACTTGCAGGGCGAGCAGGTGCTTGTGGTGCGCGGGGCAGATTCGTCACTGCGAGCCTTTGTCAACATGTGTCGCCATCGTGGCACAGAGTTGGTTGATTCAACAGATACGAGTGCATCGGTGGGTTGCTTTGGTGCATTGATTCGCTGTCCGTATCACAACTGGACATACAACACCGATGGATCATTGCGTGGTGCTCCGCATCTGGTCGACATTGATTATGAATCAAGCGGGTTACTGCAACTTGGCTTAGAGGTATGGGGTGGCTTTGTCTTTATCCGCCAGCACGACGGAGAAGAATCGTTGCTTGATTCAATTGGCGAAATTTCAACCCGTGTCAGTAATTACCCACTCTCTGAACTCGTGATTGGGAGGACTATCACTTACGAAGTTGCCGCCAACTGGAAAGTGCTTGAGGAAAACTACAACGAGTGTTATCACTGTGGCCCTGTGCATCCAGAGTTATGTGATCTTGTGCCCTCATTTCGTGCGGGCGGCGCACCAAACCTCAATTGGGATGACGGAATTGCCCATCGGGAAGGCGCCTACACATTTACTTCGTCTGGCACTACGACGCGTAAGCCATTTGCCGGTCTGTCGGATGCCGAATTGGTAAACCACAAAGGCGAGTTGGTGTATCCAAACTTGTTCTTGTCACTGTCGTGTGATCATGTGGCATCTTTTGTGCTGTGGCCAAAGGGTCCCGCACACACGACAATCGTGTGCAACTTTTTGTTTCACCCAAGTGAAGTTGCCAAACCCGACTTTGATCCGAGCGATGCAGCAGATTTTTGGGATGTCGTCAATCTGCAAGATTGGTCAATTTGTGAGCGTGTACAACGGGGCATGATGTCCAAATTTTTTACACAAGGATTGTTTGCACCCATGGAAACTCCGAGCCTGGATATCCGAGAGTGGTGGAAAAAGCAGATGGATAAGAAATGAAGGTTGCAGAGTGACTCAGGTTCGAACGGTCGACCATGTCGTGATCGGTCTCGGTGGGCTGGGGGCAGGAGCCGCATATTGGTTGGCGAAACTCGGTCAAGATGCTGGGCGAAGTGAAGTCATTGTCGGACTAGAGCAATTTGAACTTGGGCACGACAAGGGTGCGAGCCACGATCATTCACGAATCATTCGCCATTCGTACCACACACCCGAATATGTGAAATTGGCTGCAGAGGCTTACGAGACCTGGGACGCAGTTGCCGCCGAGGCTGGTGAAGAACTTGTTGTGC
>JBJOEQ010000015.1:0-6576 GCA_046049195.1 Actinomycetota bacterium
TGGCTTAGTGATGTGCCATGCGGTCTCGGTCATAAACGGATTACCAACTGGCGTGTTGAGCACGGTGTAGTGATATTCGCGCCACAGTGCCGAGTAACGCGCGTGAAAATCTGGGTCTGTCCACTGCGCATCGCGCACAACAACCGATGGTCCACACAACGCATTCAATTGCTTCATCAACACTTCTAGGTTGATTCGGTCCGCTAAATCCAGACTGATCACTTGGCCCCATGCATGCACGCCTGCGTCGGTGCGACCTGCCGGAGTTATCTGCACCTGTTCTTGCAAGATTTGCGCAAGTGCACCTTCAATTGTGGACGCAATCGTGTCAACACCAGGGTTCGTTGCAAAACCGTGAAACTCGTCGCCCTTGTAGGCGATAGTCATTCGCGCGCGACGCACGATCGACCAAACGTTCTAGACGAGTTCGATGCGCGCCATTGGCGCGTTGTCACCGTGGCGTGGTCCGAGTTTAAGAATTCGGATGTATCCACCGTTGCGTGTGGTGTAACGAGGTGCGACAACATTGACGAGCTTGTTCGTCATTTCCTTGTCGTTCAAGTACGACTGAATCTGGCGAATGCGGTGAACACGCATTGGGCCTTCGCCCTGCGCTTTGATCGCTTTGGTGATCAACTTCTCTGCGATTGGACGCAATGCCTTGGCCTTGCCTTCAGTCGTGGTGATGCCTTCAGCGGCAAACAGCGATGCAGCCATGTTGGCGAGCAGCAAACGCTGGTGGTGTGCACTTCCGCCAAAACTGCGTGAACGTCGTGGTGTTGCTGGCATAAATCATCTTCTCCCTAGTTGAAAATCTTAAAAATTATTGAATTCTTAATCGGCAGTGATCAGAGTCGCAATGACAAGCCACGCTCGTCAAGCTTGAGCTTGATTTCGTCGAGGCTCTTCTGACCAAAGTTGGTGATGTTGAGCAAGTCTTCGTCGCTACGCAACAACAACTCACCGATGGTGTTGACCTGTGCGCGCTTGAGGCAGTTGCGTGGACGCTCTGACAAGTCGAGGTCTTCGATGCTCAAGTCGAGGTCTGGTGAACCCATTCCCGAAGTTGAGATTTCGCCAAGCTCAAGAGCCACTGGTGCATCGCTCATCGTTGCAACTAAGTCAACCAACGAACGCAAGGTTGCTCCGGCTGATGCCAGTGCTTCTTGTGGCTCGATTGAACCGTCTGTCTCGATGTCGAGGATGATCTTGTCAAAGTTGGTCGACTGCTCTACGCGAGTTGGCTCAACGATGTAGGTGCAGCGACGAACTGGCGAGTAGATGGCATCGATTGGAATAACGCCGATTACTTTGCGGGTATCGCGATCGCTTGATGCGTAGCCTTTGCCACGCTCGACAGTGATGTCGACAACCAAACGGCCCTTTGCCGAAAGAGTTGCGAGGTGCTGCGATGGGTTAAGAATCGTCACGCCTGTTGGGCACACGATGTCTGCTGCAGTGACGTCGGCTGGGCCTTTGACATCAACGGTGATCACTACTGGCTCGTCGCCTTCGGACATCACAACAACGTCTTTGAGGTTGAGGATGATCTCGGTGACATCTTCAGTGATGCCTTCAATGGTGTCGAACTCGTGCAATGCGCTCTCGAACTTGACAGTTGAGATTGCTGCACCAGGAATCGATGACAACAACATGCGGCGCAACGAGTTGCCGATGGTGTGGCCTAGACCTGGATCAAGCGGTCCAATCGAAAACTTCTGACGATTGTTGCTTGCTGTGCCGATTGCTTCTACTGATGGGCGCTGAATAACGAGCATTGGTATCTCCTATTTGCCGATAACTAGTTGGGGGTTACTTCGAGTACAACTCAACGATGAGCTGTTCGCGGACTGGGATGTCGATTTGCTCGCGTGTTGGAAGTTCGCGAACAGTAATTTGCTTGCCACCTTCTGCAGCATCGATCCAACCCACCATGCGGCGGTCAAGAGTGTCGATGTTGTGCTGAATGATGATCATGTTCTTTGCCTTTTCAGACAAAGTGACAACTTGACCACGGGTGACGTTGTATGACGCGATGTCTACACGCTTGCCGTCGACCAACACGAGACCGTGGTTGACAAACTGACGAGCCTGCGGGCGGGTTGAACCCCAGCCTGCGCGGTAAACCACGTTGTCGAGACGGCACTCGAGCAGACGCAACAAGTTTTCACCGGTTGGGCCAGACAAGCGAGTCGCTTCTTCGTAAGCCTTGCGAAATTGACGCTCGAGAACGCCATAGATGTACTTGGCCTTCTGCTTTTCCTGCAACTGCAAGAGGTATTCGCTGGTGTTGCCACGACGACGTGTGCGGCCGTGTGTACCAGGTGGGAATGGGCGACGCTCGAGAGCCTTCGCACCTTTCGCATTTTCAAATACGTTGATTCCGAGACGGCGCGAAATGCGCACCTTTGGTCCTGTATAGCGAGCCATGACTTACGGCCTCTTTCGCTTTGGCTGGAGGCAACCGTTGTGTGGAATCGGCGATACATCTTTAATGCCGGACACTTCGATGCCTAGTTGTTGGATAGAACGCAATGCGGTGTCACGACCAGAACCTGGACCCTTGACATGCACTTCTGCACGACGGAGACCCTGCTCCATCGCTGCTCGGCCAGCCTTCTCTGCTGCCATTTGAGCGGCGAACGGAGTTGACTTGCGCGAACCAGAAAAACCAACGCCTCCCGACGATGCCCAGGCGATGACATTGCCTTCAGTGTCGGTGATGGACACGATGGTGTTGTTGAACGAACTCTTGATGTGCACGACGCCTGTCGTGACATTTTTGCGGTCACGCTTGCGCGTGCGACGAACTGGTGCTTTTGCCATGATCTACTTCCTCACTGCCATCTTCTTGTTGGCCACTGTTTTCTTCGGGCCCTTACGAGTACGAGCGTTGGTGTGGGTGCGTTGTCCGCGAACTGGAAGACCCTTGCGGTGACGTGTTCCCTGGTACGAACCAATTTCGATCTTGCGCTTGATGTCGGTCTGAACGTTGCGGCGAAGGTCGCCTTCCACCGTCAAACCATTTTCGATGTACATACGAATCTTGTTGACTTCAGAGTCAGTCAAGTTGCGCACGCGAGTGTCTGGGCTGAGTTCGAGTTCTTTGCACATCTTGGCCGAGGTCGCACGACCGATGCCATAGATATATGTAAGAGCAATCTCGAGGCGCTTCTCGCGCGGAATGTCTACACCTGAAATACGTGCCATGAGTGGTTCCTTTTAGCCTTGACGTTGCTTGTGTCGCGGGTTTTCACAAATCACCATCACGCGCTTGTGCCGGCGAATGACCTTGCACTTTTCGCAGATTTTTTTGACGCTTGGTTTAACTTTCACTGTGAATGCCTCTGATGGTTGGTTATTTATGTCGATAGGTAATTCGGCCTCTGGTGAGGTCGTATGGCGTTAACTCAACTTGGACTTTGTCCCCCGGCAAAATGCGAATGTAATTCATTCTCATTTTCCCGGAAATGTGAGCTAACACTGTGTGTCCGTTATCAAGTGCGACACGAAACATTGCGTTGGGCAATGACTCGGTGATTACGCCTTCCAGCACAATCGCGTCTTCTTTATTTTTTGGCAGAACTTTCTCCTCAAAACGCACGGACACAAGCCAAGAGGGCGATAATCCTCCCAAAAGGCGAAGGGTTATGCTACCGCCGCATAATCCCACCCCAAAACCCCTAGAACCAGGTCTGTGGGTACTTTTTCCTCAAATTCCTAGGCTTGAGCCGCTTTGACCGCAGAGGTCAGGCGCTCAAAGACTTCCTCGGTTGTGCCGAGGCCGTTTACGACCACGAGCCGCGATTTGCTCGTGTAATAGTCGATCAATGGTGAGGTCAAAGAGTCATAGAGGTCGAGCCGATGGCTGATTGCCTCTGGTGTGTCGTCATCACGTTGGTGCACAAGACCACCACATTTTGCACAACTCCAGGGCTGTGGATCATTGCCATCAGAGATGTAGTTGGCATCACACTGCTCGCATGTGCGCCGTGCCGACAACCTGCTCAACACCAATTCACGCTTGACTTCCAGGTTGATCACAATGTCGACTGGACGCACTTCGGTGATGTGATCAAACGCAGTTGCTTGACCCACCGTGCGCGGGAAACCGTCCAAGATGTAGCCACTTACTCGAGCATCTGTTTCACCGATGCGACCCTGCACAAGGCTGACCATCAGATCGTCTTCCACAAGATTGCCTTCGTCTAATACTTTTTTGACTGCTCGGCCAACAACGGTGTCTTGCCTAATTGCGCTACGCAACATTTCACCAGTTGAAATATGTGGAGATCCAAAGTGCTCTGATAACAATCGGCACTGTGTGCCCTTGCCAGCACCCTGGCGACCAAGCATGATGACGCGCACTGCTGTTGTCATGATGTCCCTGTTTCGATGAAATTTCTGAAGGCGTTTCCTTTTAGGAAAGCGTCACTTCAAGAAACCCTCATAGTTGCGCTGCATCAGTTGGCTGTCGATTTGGCGCATCAATTCGAGTGCAACACCCACCGCAATCAATACGGTGGTGCCTGCAAACGGAAACGATTGCACGTCGCCGACCCACAAAATAATGTATGGCAAGATCGCAATGAAGGCGACAAACATTGCACCAGGCAAGGTGATTCGGTTGACGGTCTTCGCGAAGAAACTTTCGGTCTGTGGTCCTGGTCGAATACCTGGAATAAAGCCACCCTGCTTACGCAACTGGTCTGCTTGACGAATCGGGTCGAATGCGATGGAGTTGTAGAAGTAAGCAAACGCAATGATCAACAAGAAGAAGATCGAGATGTACAGCATGTTTTGGCTGTTGATCAAGTAGTTGTTCACAAAACCGGCAATCGAACCGCGCCAGCCTTCTCCGCTACCGAGCATGTTGGACATCAACACTGGTAGCAACAACACCGAGCTTGCAAAGATGATTGGCACAATGCCAGCCTGATTGACCTTGAGCGGAATGTATGTGTTTTGGCCACCATACATTTTGCGACCGACAACTCGTTTGGCAAATTGCACGGGGATACGCCGCTGCCCTAACTCGACTCGCACCACCGCAAACAAAATGCCGATTGACACCGCCACGAGAACGATGAACGTAATGGTCTTCTTGCTTTGCAAGAGCGAGTAATAGTTGTATGGCAAACCGCTTACAACCGAAGCAAAAATCATCATCGACATTCCGTTACCAATGCCGCGCTGACTAATCAATTCACCAATCCACATCAACAATGCAGTACCCGCAACAAGCGAAGGAATAACGAGCAATGCGCGGGGCATAAACGGATCCAACAAAATAACGTCGGGAGCGCTACCTGCAGCACCAAAGAATGCCGAGCCGTTGCCTTGTCCAAATATAAATGTCAGACCAGAACCCTGCAAGACGGCAATTGCAATGGCCATGTAGCGGGTCCACTGTGTGATCTTGCGTTGACCGACTGCGCCTTCTTGTTGCCATTGCTCAAGCTTTGGAATGACTACGCCGAGCACCTGCATAATGATGCTGGCCGTGATGTACGGCATGATGCCGAGTGCGAAGATGGAAAAACTTCCGAAGGCTCCGCCAGAAAACAAGTTGAGGAAACCAAGTGCACCTTGCGAGTTGGATGCTTCGCGCAACTGACTAACAGCCTGTGCGTCGATACCTGGCGCGCGCAATGCAGCACCAAAGCGGTAGACCGCAATCATGGCAAATGTAAACATCAGCTTGTTGCGAAGATCTTCCACTTTGAAGATGTTTTTCACATTGGACAACATCGTTGTGGCTCCCCTATTTCTCTAGTATCTGAAAAACAGTACTAGCGGTTGGTGAACTGGCTGCCCTTGGCGGCTGGACGAGGACCCTTGTGCGGCATTGCCACAATCGTGACGCTTCCGCCGGCTGCAACAATTGCCTGCTCGGCTGTTTTAGAAACGGCATGGGCCGAAACTTTGACTGCCTTGGTGATCTTGCCACGGCCCAACACCTTGATCAGTGTTCCCTTGTGCGCAGCACTGCGTTGCACAAGTACGGCTGGATTGACTTCGTCCAAGTTCAGAGCATCGATGACGTCGAGGTTGACGGCGTAGAACTCAACGCGGAACGGGTTATTAAACCCCTTCAACTTTGGTACGCGCTGCTTGAGCGGCATCTGTCCACCTTCGAAACCACGGGCAACCGTGTTACGGGCGTACTGACCCTTGGTACCACGACCTGCGGTCTTGCCACCTTTACCGCCGATACCACGACCGACGCGCTTTGGTTTTTTAGTTGAGCCCTTTGATGGGGCCAGTTGATCAACGCGCATGATTACTTGCCTTCCTTGATTTCAATCAGGTGAGGAACTCGTCGCAACATGCCACGAATTTCTGGACGATCTGGCAACACGTTGGTGTGTCCAATGCGACGCAAGCCAAGTGCGCGCAATGTTGCACGGTTCTTTGGCTTGTTGCCGATTTCGGAACGCACTTGCGTCACAGTAATAGTTGGACCGGTGTGTGCAACCTTGACGCGCTTGACGCGCTTTGTCGAAGTGTTGCCCGATGCGGCTTTGAGTGCTGCTGCTTCGGCGCGTGCCTCTGCTGCAGCCTTTTTGGCCTGCG
>JBJOEQ010000016.1:0-8357 GCA_046049195.1 Actinomycetota bacterium
AAGACGACAGCATCATTTAA
Organism: Actinomycetota bacterium; assembly: GCA_046049195.1. Classification (GTDB taxonomy): domain Bacteria; phylum Actinomycetota; class Acidimicrobiia; order Acidimicrobiales; family Ilumatobacteraceae; genus UBA3006. Next base: position 21 of record JBJOEQ010000016.1, read on the forward strand.
GGCGGTTCGACCCTCAGCCTTAATCGTCGATATGGCAGCGGAGAGACGATCACGATCTCCTGTTAACTCGACATCCAATGTTACGTTCGAACCAAAACTCACCAGCCCGATGGACACTTCGGGCGGCATCGAAGCAATGAAGCCAATTGCCGCTTTTTTTGTTTCGCTCATGGAATCTCCCGCCATTGAACCAGAACGATCAATCACCAAGATGATGTCAAGACCAGTGCTCACTAAAACATTTGTCGCGGTAATAGGCCTCGACTGACCATTTTCGGTAATGCTAAATGAACCACCATTGGCCAGTATTGATTTGAGTCCACCGGGAACGCTGATGTTGATGCGAACAGTTGGGAAATCCTTTATGTTTACTTCCTCGACTGCAAAATCCGTCTCGGGGCTTGCAGTTGAGGATGGGGCTTTGGCGACTGCGTTGGTTGGTGAGTCCTTAAATGAGATCATCCCGAAGGTGGTCGCACTTATTAGGCATGTCGTTGCGAGGTACCGCAAGGAGAGAATCATGGCGCTTTTTTGTGCTTGTTGACTCCAAAGCTTGAATCTTGATCAATGGGATGGGAATAATTGATCCCACGGTCTGCAAGACGCTTGAGAAACGAGGGGACTACGCCGGTGGGTCGCAGACTGCCAAGGATTTGACCGGTTGAGTCCACTCCGCTTTGATGAGTGAATGTGTAGAGATCGGAAAGCGTGATGATGTCACCTTCCATTCCAGTTACCTCAGTTATCTGTGTAACTCTGCGCGTCCCATCACGGAATCGAGTCATTTGTACGATGATGTCTAATCCTGAGGAAATTTGGTCGCGGATTGCTCGCAATGGAATATCGAATCCAGACATGATGACCATTGTCTCGAGCCGCGAGATGGCGTCACGCGGAGTGTTTGCGTGGATTGTCGCAAGTGAACCATCGTGACCGGTGTTGATGGCTTGAAGCATGTCAAGGGCTTCTGCGCCACGAACTTCACCGACGATAATACGATCGGGACGCATACGAAGCGAGTTGCGAACCAGGTCACGAATTCGAATCTCGCCTTGGCCCTCTAAGTTTGCAGGACGACTTTCAAGTCGAACCACGTGAAGCTGGCGTAATTTGAGTTCAACAGCATCCTCGATTGTCACAATTCGTTCGGTATCTGGAATACTCGAGGACAAAATGTTGAGCATTGTGGTTTTACCGGTACCCGTTCCACCAGAAACGAGAACAGTGAGCGCGCCTCTAACCGCTGCTTCCAATAGCGCAGCAGCCTGAGGGGAGATTGCACCAATGGCGATGAGTTGATCGATATCAAATTTGTCGTTAGAAAACTTGCGGATAGTGAGCACTGGACCATCAACAGCAAGTGGGGGAATGATTGCGTTCACTCGTGAACCGTCCGCAAGGCGGGCGTCCACCATCGGCGACGATTCGTCAATTCGTCGTCCAACACCTGAAACGATGCGGTCGATCACTCTTCGCAAATCCTCTTGTGTGGCGAATCGTACTGATGTCTGTTCAATTCGTCCCGAACGCTCAATATAGATTGGATCAGTCGAGTTCACCATCACTTCACTAACACTGGAGTCGTTGATAAATTGCTCAATTGGACCAAGTCCCATCACGTCGTCAAGAATTTGACCAATAAACGCGGTACGTTCAGAATCGCGTAGCGGCGTTCCTTCGGCTATTAGCAGATCATCAATATGACCGCTGACGATCTCTACCAGGTGTTCATGATCAAGTTGGGCGTCAAAAAGTCTGGTGCCGAGTCGTTCGTACAGTGCGCTTGCAAGTTTCTTTCGGACGAGCCACATTGGGTCTGCGGCAGGTGGTCGCTGCAACTCAAGTGTGGGATCCTTTTCGCGGTCATGTTGGTATAAGTATTCGGAAAGTTTCATTTGGTTAACGCCTCCAGCGTCGTCGTTTTGACGAAAGCGTGATTAATAGGTCTTCTTGGGTTAAAAATTTGTGGGCAAGATCGACGAAACCCTTTGATTCAACAGATTTTGGATCCGTAAGCACCATTACTTGGCCCGAATTCGCTCGCTTGAGCAAAAGCGGAGAAGTAGCGATTTGGCCGCTGACAGGAAATCCAACTGCTTCCACAATGTCTTCAATCTTCAGACCTGAATCCGAGGTAAATCGATTCAACACAAAGTGGCAAGCCTGGCTCGGATTTCTGAGGCGATCAAGAATTCTGAGTTCTTTAATTAAGTTGCGAACACTTGCGACATCCATACTTGCAACAAGGAGGAGATCTGAAGCGAAACCGATGGCAGCCAAACTGCGCTCGTCGATTCCGGCGGCGGTATCAATCACGATGTAATCAAATTCGTACAGCACAATGTTGAGAAGTTCCTCAGCCAAGGCTTTGTCAACGACGTCTGCCTCTTCCGGAATACCAGACGATGGCAACACGAGAAGTGAACCGGTCGAGTCTCGGGTCATGAACAACTTGACCGATGTGGCATCAAGATTAGGAAGATTTCCTAAATCAGTAAGTGTGCGCTCGGGAGATAGTCCAAGCGCGGTAGCAACGTCACCGAATTGACAGTCGAAATCGATCAGGAGTGTGCGGTTTGGTGCTACTTGCGCTATGGCGGTCGCAACATTTACAGCCACGGTTGTTTTTCCCGAGCCACCTTTAGGTGAAAGGACTGTGATTAGTCGTCCACGCTTCTTTTCAATACGAGTGCTAACGCCAAAATTAGCGAGAGTTCGAACGCCGCGGTCTAACGCGACGCCAATGGCTAAAAGAATGTCTTTTTCGCTGGTATTTGGTTCGATGATGTTATGAATACCAATACGCGCTGCCTGTGACCAATTCTCCGTTGATGTTGTGTTCACTAGCACAATCTCGGTTGGTGCCGAGAATGAAAGTAGTATTCGCGCCAGCACGAACGCAAAGTCGATCGGAACATCAGACCCGATAAATATTGCGGTGGGTTCGGGTGTGAGTAGAGCAGTCGCAAGACTTTCAGTGTCGTTTGTCAAAGGCGATGTGAAAGGGAAATGAATGATCTCAATCGAATAGTCGAAATAATTCGATGAACGTATCGAATCAATAGTGGTGTGGTCGCTCAGTTCACCAAGAATTACAACGCTGCGGAGGACCGGAATTGTCATCGTGGAAGCTGCAACCGATTAAGAGTTACGATGCCCTCGCCCCCAACTGTTGCAGATGGTCCTTCAAGGGTCAACCAAATACTTCCGAATTCTGCAGCGAATACCAGTCGCGCGGCATCAAGAGACGAGACTGCGAATGTAACCAGAAGTCGGTCAGTCGGGGCTGATCGCGCGCTTGTCTCACTACCACTGGCGGCCGCGTTGGCTGCGCTTACGTCGCCAGCGGAGTATTGAATTGCAGTGACGAGTGCTCCGTGAAGAATGAAAGAGGTGTTCTGGCCACTATCGCCAGCACCAAATGACACAATTACTCCGAGTGTGTCTCCGGGAGTGAAAGCACCACCGACTGCGCGTTCTGGAACAACGGGAATAGTGACTTCTTGCAGAGAATTTGGGACCTGAATTCGTGTCAGACTCTCTGGACTCCTGAACCGAGCCAACAATAACTGTTCTCCAGGAAGGATCTCGGTAGACGTGACGAAGCCAGCCGTGATCTCATTAAGAGATGTGACGGCGCCTGGAGCGATCAGATTGGTTGGAATCTGAACTATCTCTACGCTCTCGCTGATCAATTCGACAGGCGTCTGTCCGGGTATGGCTGTTTTCACCACGACTACCGAGTTCACTACGACTGCCGTGCCGAGATCTCCATCTTGTGCATTTGGGCCCTTGTTCTGATTGTTGACAACCATGAAGAGCATGATGGTTCCAATTACGGCGGCAACTAAGCCTGCGACGATTCTCTTCCCGTGACTCATGATGGCCAGGCCAAGTTTAACATTATTCAACCATCCTTAGGACTCGGGTGCCGTAATCAACAGCGTTTGCTATCTCGCCGCTGTCGAGGGTCAGTGTCATGAATGTTCCACAAATGCGGATTTGTGATGTCGATCCTGTGCAGATTGTCGAACACGAGTTTTCAATATAGCCACCACCAAGGGCGTAGCCACACAGTTTGAACGTGACAAACCCATCTGTGAAATATTTTGAATCGCTGCCAGGGGGTGTTCTCCTACTAACAATTGGTATTACGAATGTTTGGCCATTCCTTTTGAGCGCTTCAATCACGGGTCGGCATGCAGGCAATACTCCTTCGGGACCAGCGCTCAGTTCTGTGCCACCTACAATGATCCGAACCGGGATTGTTCCACAGTTTCCGGTTAAATCACGAATGAAGTCGAATCCCTCAGTCCAGCCAGCGCTGCAACTTGTGTCTTGGTTTTGCAAGATTTCAATCTGAGTGGGCGGTATCGAGAGCGATCCGTCGGCGGCAATCCACGAGGGGTTGAAAGCGCACTTTGAAATAACTATAGGCAACACATTTGCTGCATTAAGTGCTCCCCAAATCATAGTCGCGCTTGCACTCACTGTTTGACCTACCTGTAATGCGTCGAGAAATGGCGCAAGGAGAAATTGCACCTTGTCGGGCGATCCGCTGTTCCCTGGATTCCATGTGCTGGTGACTGCCTGAACATATCCCGCTGCGGCCGATATACCCGGTGGCACCTGTGCACACGCTGTGAGTCCAGCGCCCCGACCGCAAAGTCTCACCAAAGCACTGCTATCGGCGGCATTTAATTGCGCGTAGTTGAGTGCTGTCGCCTGCGACTGGACGCACGTTGTCTTTGCACAGTCAATGGCAACTGCGCGCGCTGCAGCGTCAGCACCATTTTGCAGTTGACGTCGCTCACTCCACAGCGCGCCGTAATCGATGACAAGAGCACCTGAGCCAAGGATCACGAGAGCAAAAGCGGCAAACCAAACGAGGATAACGCCACGATCACGATCACTTCGGGTCGATTGAAACATTCTTTCCTTTACAATCCGCATCTCATGGACGCTCTTGCCTCGAGTGTCATTGAAGTCAGTGGAAGAAATGGAATTCCGAACGTGAACATCTGATTTGCTATTACTGTTGCAGTGCCTCCAGAAACTGGACAAGGCGTCTGCAAAATATCGTCGATCGTGATAGCGGTGGACGACCGAACAACACCCGCAACCGTCGTTGAACTGTTACCAAGAGCAAGTGATCGAGCCCCTTCGCGGACAGCTCCCTGTAAGGCAATGACAACGTTGTAGGCTCGACCGAATTCAATTATTCCAACGAGCATGATCAGCATCAGGGGAACAATGAGTACAAATTCCAACATCGCTGCACCACGATCTCTTAAATCAAATGCTTCCTTAGAACTGCGCGTGAGTCGCACAGTCTTCAGATCAGCCTCCTGAAACTGTTGTCGGAGTTGGAAGTTGGTCTCCGAGGCCACTGAACAAATCTGAAAGTTGCGAACCAAAGGCCGTGATTGCACCAATCACTACGAGGGCGATAAGTGCAATAAGCAAGGCATATTCAACCACGGTTGCACCACGGTCGCCGTCATGCTTCGGTAAAGTGAAAAAATTATAGGCTCTGATGACTAACTTCATATGGGTAAGCCGTCCTTTTGTATCGGTTTATTACTTGTCACATAGTATCAGATCCGACCTCATTACTGGTGGCGTGAATGCCGTTTCGCTGTTCCACTTGGTTTCGTCGTCAAGTCTGTCAACGACTGCTCGCGCAGAAGTTCTGAGCAAAGGCCGATCTGTCAAGATTCATAAGGGTTTTATGAGCACATTCTTGTTGGCTCGGTGGTTAGCAAGTTGCTTGAAGCTCGGGTTTCTGACGAAGCCGATAAGCGGTCAGCATATGCAAAGCAGAAAAATTCGTCAGAACAGTCTGGAAAGTCAAACTGTTCACACTGCACGCTTGGTCATGACGCGAACAACTTAAAGATTTGGTCATTCGCTGAAATGGAGGCCACAAATTGCGAGATGCATTGCAAAACCCTCAATAGGGCAAAAGGGAACAATTGATCGTCGAAGATAGCCAAGCACTGCACACTCGTCGCACAACCAAATGATTTGTTTTTGGATTGGATTGGACTAGTTGATTGAAATTCAGCACAAACTTTGGAATTTCTGAACTTGTCAATTCCATACGTACACAGTTTGTTGGTTTCCTAAACCGCAGGTCGCATGTTCGATTCATGCCGGGGGCACCATGTGTACGAACATGCGACGAGCAGACGTCACGCGTAACCAAAACTCGTTGTTAACGCTGCTTCTTTATTTGTCGAAGCGGTCGAGGTTCATCACCTTCGTCCATGCGGCGACGAAATCGCGCACGAACTTTGCCTTCGCGTCGTTTTGAGCGTAGACCTCTGAGAGTGCACGCAATTGCGAGTTTGATCCAAAGATCAAGTCGTTGCGTGTACCTGTCCAGATGACTTTGCCGGTTTTGCTATCGCGACCCTCAAACAACTCTTCCGACTTGTCTGTTGGATGCCATTCAATATTGATGTCAGTCAACGCAACAAAGAAGTCGTTGGTCAGAACGCCTGGAGTCTTGGTGAAGACACCATGATTTGTACTCTTGTAGTTGGCATTCAACGCCCTCATGCCACCGACCAGTACTGTCATTTCTGGAGCACTGAGTGTGAGCAGGCTTGCCTTCTCGAGCAACAACTGTTCTGTTGTCTGAACGTGACCCGGACGCAGGTAGTTGCGGAAACCATCAAAAGTTGGTTCAAGCACTGCGAATGAATCAGTATCGGTCTGTTCGGCCGTTGCATCGCCACGACCTGCCAAGAACGGCACTTCAATGGTTACTCCCGCGTCTTGCGCAGCCTTTTCAATTGCTGCGTTTCCGCCGAGAACAATCAGGTCGGCAATCGAGAATCCCGTTTCTGTGCTCAGCGCCTCATAGATTTTGAGAGCCTTCGCCAGATCGGTTGGGTTGTTTGCTTCCCAGTTTTTCTGAGGCGCTAAACGAATGCGTGAACCGTTTGCACCGCCACGCTTGTCAGTGCCTCGGAAAGTTGAGGCCGATGCCCATGCGGTAAAGACCAACTCTGAAACTGAAAGTCCGCTTGCGAGGATTTTCTTTTTCAGATTTGCAACATCTGCTGCCGCTGGCACTTTGCCTGGCTTCGAAATTGGATCCTGCCAAATCAGATCTTCCTGTGGCACCAAGTTGCCCAAGTAGCGGGCCTTTGGTCCCATGTCGCGGTGATTAAGTTTGAACCAGGCGCGAGCAAACGCATCGGCAAACTTGTCAGGGTTTGCATAGAAGTCTTTCGAAATCTTGAGGTAAGCAGGATCAAACTTCAGCGCGAGATCGGCTGTCGTCATGATTGGTGCATGGGATCGTGCAGAATCGTGCGCATCTGGCACAGTGCCAGCCATCGCTCCGCCCTTTGGTATCCACTGCTGTGCACCCGCTGGGCTCTTCGTTAACTCCCATTCATTCTCAAGAAGAATTTTGAAATATTCGTTATCCCACTGAGTCGGGTTAGTTGTCCAAGCGCCTTCAATGCCGCTGGTAATTGTGTCAACACCACGACCTGAATTCATTGAGTTCATCCAACCAAGACCCATCGTTTGGATTGGTGCAGCTTCGGGTTCTGGACCGACATATTTACCTGGGTCGCCAGCACCGTGTGCTTTACCGAATGTGTGACCACCTGCAACGAGTGCGACAGTCTCTTCGTCGTTCATTGCCATGCGTGCAAATGTTTCACGAATGTCACGAGCCGACAACACTGGGTCGGCGTTGCCGTTTGGACCTTCTGGGTTGACATAGATCAAACCCATTTGAACTGCGCCCAACGGATTCGCAAGTTCGCGATCACCTGAGTATCGCTCATCTGCAAGCCAAGTTGTTTCTTTGCCCCAATACGTGTCGTCTGATTCGTAAACGTCTGGGCGACCACCTGCAAAGCCGAACGACTTGAAACCCATCGACTCGAGAGCGACGTGTCCGGTGAGGATCATGAGGTCGGCCCAAGAAAGTTTGTTGCCATACTTTTGCTTGATTGGCCAAAGAAGACGTCGTGCTTTATCGAGGTTGCCGTTGTCTGGCCACGAGTTGGTCGGTGCAAAGCGTTGCATACCTGCGCCGCCGCCGCCGCGACCATCTTGAATGCGATATGTACCAGCAGCGTGCCACGCCATGCGGATAAAGAAAGGTCCGTAGTGACCGTAGTCAGCCGGCCAAAAGGCTTGTGAGTCTGTCATCAAAACGGTGAGATCGTTTACCACTGCATCGAGATCAAGTGACTTGAACTCTTTCGCATAATCGAAATCGGGATCCATCGGATCGCCAACTTCTGGGTTGTTGTGAAGTACTCGAATGTTGAGTTGATTTGGCCACCACTTTGTATTTGTGGTGCC
>JBJOEQ010000017.1:0-2751 GCA_046049195.1 Actinomycetota bacterium
GATCGTCAAGATGCTCGTCCGGAAGAAGTGTTGCATGAAGTTGAGCAACTGTTTCTGGATTTGGCCCACGCAGATCATCACTTGTCGTTTCCTGTGTTCTCTGCTGTTGCTCGCGACAGCCTCGCCATGGCAGGCATTGGCATGCCGTCGTCTGACGGCGACTTGTCGCCACTGATCGACGCGATTGTCGACCATATTCCAGCGCCACAAAATGACATGAGCGCACCGTTGCAAGCGATGGTCACCAACTTGGATGCTTCCGACTATTTGGGTCGACTCGCCATTGGGCGAGTTATTTCCGGTGTCATGCGCAAGGGCGATCAAGTATCGCTCTGCCAAAAGCCAACCGACGATAATCCTGCGCCAGTACTGAAGCGCAAGCTCAGTGGATTGATGGCCTTCCAGGGCATTGATCGTGTGGAGGTTGCAGAAGTTATTGCTGGTGACTTGTTCATTATGAGCGGTATCGACGAAGTTGAAGTAGGCGACACTATTGCCGCACTTGACAATCCAGTGCCACTGCTGCGCCTCGAAGTTGATGAGCCAGTGTTGCGGATGAGTTTCGGCGTCAACACGTCACCGTTTGCTGGCAAAGATGGCAAATATCTCACAAGTCGCCACTTGCGCGATCGCTTGCAAAAAGAAATTCTCGGCAACGTGTCAATCAAAATTGCCAACACCGAATCAACCGACGTCATGGAAGTTGCTGGTCGAGGCGAACTGCAGTTGGCCGTGTTGATCGAAAACATGCGTCGTGAAGGTTACGAATTGCAAGTGAGTCGTCCTGAGGTAATTACTCGTGAGATCAATAGCAAAAAGCATGAGCCGCTTGAGTCAGGAACCTGTGACGTACCTGATGAGTATGTTGGCGCCGTTACCCAAGCACTTGCACCTCGCAAGGGTCGTATCACCGATTTGCGACCTGGCGATGCCAATCGCACGATCGTCTATTTCGAAGCTCCATCACGTGGGCTCATCGGTTTTAGGTCGTTACTGCTCACCGTGACGCGTGGAACAGCACTCTTGCATCAAAGCCTTGCCGGATGGATGCCGTGGGCAGGAGAGTTGCCACATCGTCTTGGTGGAGCAATGGTTTCAGACCGGATGGGTCCGGCAACTGCTTATGCACTTGACAACCTTGAGCAACGAGGAACACTCTGCATCTCGCCAGGTGACGAGCTCTACGAAGGCATGGTGGTTGGAGAGAACGCCCGCGAAGAAGAAATGGTGGTCAACGCGGTGCGTGCGAAAGAGAAGAACAACATTCGCACACACAGCCACGACGAGGGCATCAAGCTCGCAACACCAGTTACTCACACACTCGAAACTGCTATTGAATGGATTGCAGATGACGAATTGGTGGAAGTGACTCCGCTCAACGTTCGCATTCGCAAGAAGTACTTGACGATCGAAGATCGTCGCAAATACACCAAGCGCAATTCAAACTAACTACAATTAGTTTCTCTTAGCGTTTTGCAGGCTTGCGGGTTGGATTCTTGAGCGCTACCTGTGGGTGGGGTCGTGGAGTTGAACGCTTCTCTTCAAGCAACTTGACCAAAGTCTTGTAGGTTTTTGAGCCAATGAGTTCAGTGATCTCATCTTTGAGATATTGGTACACGGGATCTTTGCCGACGAATGCAGCAGGATCGTCAGTGCACCACCAATGAAACTCGATGCCACCCTCGCCCCAGTCGCGCCGTTTCCATTCGCGCAGATGCGAAATAACGTGTCCATCGTCTTCTGTGTGTTCATCTAACCGCAGGGGAACCTGCCAACACACATCTGGCTTCCAGTCCATTGGTCGTTCACCAACCTCAAGCGCAGCAATATGAAATGCACAGCCCATTCCGCCCTCAAAGCCAGGGTCATTGTGAAAGATGCATGCGTCATTAACTCGACGTGTTGCATCGGAACCATCACGATTTTTGATCAACCAACGATTGTTGGCACCTTTTTCATGCTTTTGCCAATGTTCTGGCTTGAGACGCTTGACAGACTTCTTGACGGAGGCAAGATCTTTTTTGTCAATGAAGTGAGCACCATAACTGCAACAACCCTGTTGCAACTTGGTGGCATCGTCGTCAAGCACTCCCTTGCAGCCTGAGCCATAAATGCACGACCAATTTGAGAGCATGAAAGTTGAATCAATCATCCACGTTTGCTCGGCGTCCGGGTCGGTGAAACTGATCCATTCATGAAGTTCTTCAGGTCTTGACATAGATGCTGACGCTAGACGATAGAAGGGCTTGTCACACGTCTTTCACCAACAAAAAATGAGAAACCATGTTGATGATGACGGGATTTGCTCTGTGGCTGTCATACTTGAGACATGTCCGCATCGCAAGACGAATCAATACTCGACATTGTTTCTCGACTCGAAGCGATCTCCGAAGAGATTGCCGACAAGGCTCTTGATGCCCTCAAATCAGCACATCGCGAGGGTGCAGTAAAGCGCCCAGAGACAGAACGACAGTTGACTGCGGCACGCAGGTCCGTTGAAAAAGCAATCGGTGTGCTTAGCCGACTTGATTGAGGAAATTGATCAGTGCTCGTAAGCCCCCAGCGTCGCTTCGCTGTGGGTCAAATCGCAAACGGTATTTGTCCAGATGATCGTTGTCGTTCTTTTCGGTCGTGTGTGGTTGAACAATCTCGAATTGCCCTGAGCGACATAAATAACCGAATTTCTCTTGAAGCTCGGTCAGTAACTGGGGAGTGGGCAACTGATTTAGTCGCATAATCAAATGTTTGCCG
>JBJOEQ010000018.1:0-12627 GCA_046049195.1 Actinomycetota bacterium
TGTGCATGCATGGCTTCCCAGACTCTGCACACACGTGGCGACACTTGTTGCCGGCACTTGCCGATGCAGGCTTTCATGCAGTTGCACCATTCATGCGTGGTTATGCACCGACAAGTGTCGCACCAAATAGTGCTTACCAAACTGCTGCACTCAGCACTGATGCAAATGGGCTGCACGCAGCACTCGGTGGTTCGCAGGATGCCGTACTCATTGGGCATGACTGGGGCGCACCAGCCGTCTATGGCGCAGCAATCATCGCTCCCGATAATTGGAAATGTGTTGTTGGCATGGCAGTACCGCCGTGGGGCGCAGTGGGTGCAGCGTTCATGGGCAACCTCGCGCAATTGCAACGCAGTTGGTACATGTTTTTCTTTCAACATGCGTTGAGTGATTTCTTGGTATCTGCCAACAACTTTGCGTTCATCGACATGTTGTGGGCGCAGTGGTCACCTGGTTTTGATGCTGCAACCGATCTTGCTTACGTCAAAGCATGCCTCACCGATCCTGCCAACTTGCAGGCTGCACTTGGTTACTATCGCGCAACTCTCGGTGCGGGTTATCGCGACCCTGCACTCAACGAAGCACAGACTCTTGCCCAGTCCGAGACTCCTACACAACCAGTTCTGTATCTGCACGGCCGCAACGACGGCTGCATCGGCACCGAAGTTGCCACGCACGCAGCAAGTGTTGCGCCAGCAAATGCCAGTGTCCAAATTGTTGAGAATGCGGGTCACTTTATGCACCTCGAGCAGCCTGCAGTAGTCAACAAATTGATTATTGACTGGATCACCAAGAATGCCTAGCGCTGGCGCTGAAAACACGCTGCCAGATGGTGTGCATGTAATCGTCAAGCGCGACTGTGCAACATGCGTGATGGTTGCTCCGCTGTTGGCACAACTGCAGTCGTCACATGGCATCACGATTTATTCTCAAGACGATGCATCGTTTCCAGATGGTGCAAAGGTCATTCACGATGCAGAGTTGTCGTTCAGTTGGCACAACAGCATCGAAACAGTGCCAACAGTTATCAAAGTCGTCAATGGAAAAGAAACCGAGCGCATAGTTGGCTGGCTACAAAACGAATGGGCTCACACGTTTGATTTACCAAACATCGGTGATGGGCTTCCTGCTTATCGACCTGGTTGTGGCTCGCTTAGTGTTGATCCCGACAAAGTAGACGCACTGCGCGCCAAATTTGAGGGCTCGTTGCTTATTTCGCGCAGAGTTGAAATCGCATCACTCGAAGATGAAATGGAAGCCCTTTTTGCCCGTGGCTGGACGGATGGTTTGCCAGTGGTACCTCCGACACAAGAGCGAGTAATGCGCATGCTGAGCGGTACTTCACTCACACCAGCCGACATTGTTGCAATTGCCCCACCCGATTTGGTTGAACTCACCGTCGAAAAGATTGCGATCAATGCGGTCATGGCAGGCTGCTTGCCCGAATATCTTCCGTGGGTGATTGCAGCACTCAAAGCAGTGTGCACTGACGAGTTCAATATGCACGGCGTGTTAGCCACAACGATGCCGGTTGGCCCAGTGATTGTGTGTAGCGGACCAGGCTCGCGGGCAATTGGAATGAATAGTGGCGTCAACGTGCTCGGCCAAGGCAATCGTGCCAACATGACCATCGGTCGTGCAGTGCAACTCACTATCCGCAATGTTGGTGGTGGCCGTCCGGGCGAAATCGATCGTGCTGCGCACGGCATGCCTGGCAAACTCAGTTTCTGTTTTGCCGAAGACGAGATTGGCTCGCCATGGACTTCACTTGCAGTTGCTCGCGGTGTCGCTCCAGACACCGATGCAATAACAGTGTTTGCAGGAGAAGGCCCGCGCTGTGTCACCGACCAACTTGCGCGTACTCCAGAACAACTTGTGACCTCATTTGCCGCCACGCTGCTTACTGTTGAACACCCAAAACTTCCTCTTGCTTATGACGCCATGCTCGTCGTTGGTCCTGAGCACGCGCGAGTATTCGGCGATGCGGGTTGGAGCCGTGAGCGCGTCATAGAAGAACTCCATGCGCGCCTGCAACTCAAAGGAACCGACATCGTGCGCGGCAGTCATGGCATGGCCGAAGGCGTGCTGAAAAAGTACGAACAACTCACCGTGTCAAAGTTTCGACCAACTGGAATCTTGCTCGTTCATGCCGGTGGTGGCGCAGGATTATTCTCGGAGATCATTGGCGGCTGGGCAAGTGGCGCCGTCGGCTCCGAACCCGTCACACAACTCGTTACTAATGTGGGTACACGATGATAAATGCAAGCCCCGCACGATTTGTGCTCGACCCAACAAGCGAGCAAAATCCTTCGCAGCGCCAAATACTTGCGCGACCAAGTTCGCTCAAGGGCCTCACTGTTGGCCTGCTCGACATTTCTAAAGCCCGTGGTGATGTATTTCTTGATCAGTTAGAGCGCAGACTCGTCGGTGTTGGCGCAACTGTCAAGCGATTTCGCAAACCTACTTTTACAAAACCTGCTCCTGTCGACTTACGCCACGAGATTGCTATTTCTTGCAACGTAGTTATTGAAGCCCTTGCCGATTGAGGCAGCTGCACGTCGTGCAGTGTGCACGACATCGTTGATCTTGAAACTCGCGGAATTCCGTCAATGTTCATCGCTTCATCCGAGTTTCGTCAAGCAGCCATCGCCCAGTCTGTTGCACTGGGCATGCCAGACGTACAACGTATGTTTGTTCCCCACCCCATTCAAGACCGCACCGATACCGAGATGGCCGACTATGCCGATCAGGCGTTTGAAGAAATACTTGGCATGATCAGGGCTGTTGATACCACTCATTAACTTGCGCAATCAGTCCGTCTTCTAAAAGGCTTTGCACAATCACATCACTACGTTCTTGATGTTCCATTAACCCCATCACCTTCGCAGCATCGGATACACGCACTGCACCCGAAACTAATGCCTTCATCAATTTTCCACGCGCCTGACGATCAGACCCTTCAAAACGAGATTGTGGTTTGCTCGTGCCAGCAGTTGCAGGGGCCGGATCATCGCCACCAATTTTTCTCCAGCCGCAGTGGTCATTGATGATGCAACTCGCACATTTCGGCGCACGGGCACTACACACCGTTGCGCCAAAGTCCATCATCACCTGATTCCATTCCCATCCAAGACCTTCAGGCACGATGGCATCGGCAATTAACTGCACTTCTTTTTTTCCGAGCACTTTGTTGTGTACTCGAGCAAGCACACGAGCCACGTTCGTATCCACCACACCAACGTCGGCATGATCTGCAAATGCCATCACTGCTCGTGCCGTGTAGTCGCCAACACCGGGCAGAGCCACAAGTTCTTCGAGCGTTGCAGGAACTTCGCCGTTATGGCGTAACACCATAACTTTTGCTGCTTCGTGCAAATTGCGACACCTGCGTGGATAGCCAAGACCTTGCCAAATTTCTAACAACTCACCGAGCGATGCACCAGCACACTTAGTTGGCGTTGGAAACTGCTCGAGAAAAAGATTGAACTTGGGCACCACACGATGCACTTGAGTTTGTTGCGACATCACTTCACTCACCAGCACGTGCCAGCGATTATTTGTTTGCCTCCAGGGAAAGTCGCGTAGTTGCGGAAGCCCCCAACCTAAAAGAGAATCTACGATTTCGACGATCGCGTCGTTTGCGTCTATTGACCCCACACGTCATGACCGTCGTAAGGGCGGTTGCGAGTTGGCAGTGCAGACCGTTTCCACACCATCACTCGGCGACGGAAATAGCACACCTCTTTGCCATCTTGGTTGAAGCCTTTGGTTTCAACAGTGACGACGCCACGATCATTCTTTGACTTCGACTCCTGCACATCGAGCACTCGGGTCTCTGCATGGATGGTGTCGCCATGAAATGTTGGAAACTTGTGTTGCAAAGTTTCCACTTCGAGATTGGCGATCGCTGCACCGCTTACATCAGGCACGCTCATGCCAAGCACCAACGAATACACCAAGTTGCCTACAACAACATTGCGACCCTGCACACTTTGCTCGGCAAACCAATCATTGGTGTGCAGTGGATGATGATTCATCGTGATCATGCAAAACAAATGGTTATCTGCTTCGGTAATGGTCTTGCCCGGCCAGTGTCGATATACATCGCCGACAATGAAATCTTCTAAACATCTGCCAAATGGGCGCTCGTGCGTTGTCATATCAGTAAACGCTACCGATTTTTATCCATGACACGAGATCCGGCATGTCTCATATCGGCGTGTCATCAGCACTGTCGCTGTATTGGCCTTTGTAGTCCGGCAAGGGAAACTGACCTGTTCTGTCGCGTGGCGCATAGTGCTCAGCCCAGTTGTACTTGCTGCTCGGATGCTCTGTTGCATCCACCGCCACCCTGCGAAACGATTTCAGTTTTTCACTGCGATCAATAGCCCATGGCCCAACACGCAAACTTAAGTACACAATTGCACCGACAATAAGTGGCATCCAATATTGCGCAATGCGATAGCTCAATACACCAACTGTCGCAACGCTTCGCGTCAAACCGAAACCAATGAGTGTTGGAATATAAATACCCTCGACAATGCCGAGCCCACCAGGAGTGATTGGCACAACGGCCATAATGTTGGCAAGACCAAATGCAACGATCAGTCCGCGCAAATCAACATCTGCGCCAAACGCAAGCAGAAACACCCACAGTGCCGCCATGTCGAGCAACCAATTCAGCAACGCCCACACAAACACTCGTTCTTTCAGTCCTGGCTCGCGTGCCAAACCCTGCAAACGAAAACCTAATTGACGCAACACGTCGGCTGCATTATCTGGATTCATTCGCAATTTTGTTGCAATCCATTTGATGCTTCGTTCTGCTCTTCCTTGCCCATCGATCAATCCAACGACAAGTCCTGTTGCCACCAACATCAAAATGACTCCCACAAGCGCAGCAGATCCGTAGGCAGCATTGACACCCTGGCCGGGAATAGACGCGATCAATCCAACCCACAAAATGAGATTGAGCACCACAGCCGAACCAAGACCTGCAGTTGCAAGTGCAAACCCAGCGTCAGGTCCTGGCACGCCCGAACTGGTGAGCAATTTAAATCCAAGTGCGCTGCTCGCTGCGCTGCCTGCGGGCAACACATTGCTCACCGACTTGGTGCTCAACTGAATACGAAAGAGTCGCCAGATTGAAATTGAGTGACGAGAATCACCAAGGGCGGCGTGCGTCAGCAACGAGTATGCAAAAAGTGCGGCAAGCTCAAGGCCAAGCCCCAGCACCAACAAACTCGGTCGCACCTTCGCAAGCTCCGAAAACGCTTTTCCAAAGCCTGGTATGAGCGGCAAGACAAAGAAGTAGATGATGATGGCGAATATCAACCACTTCAGCGCCACGAGGGTCGACTTGAGTCCACTCGGGAGTGCCATATATAAATCGTAGGTGCTGAGCCAACCCGAGTTGCGCCTCGGGGGCAAAATGTAACTAGCGTTTAGCGCATGTCATTTACCAGCGATCTCGCCCAAGCGGCACAAGCCATCGAAAAAGCTAAGAAAATTGTTGACACGGGTGTCGCACATCTTGCATCTATTGGTGGACCCGATGTTCATCAACAACTTGCATACGATCTTGCACACTCTGCATCTGCCGTTGAGACTGCTCGCTCGATGCTCGACTACGGATCAAAAGGTGAAACCGAAGCTTTACTCACGTGTGCGTTTACTGCCGACATGATTTTTGAAGTTTCGTCAAGACTCTTAGGCAGAGAACACTTGTGGGGTCTTGAGCCACACCCACTCGAGGGTGCATACGATTTCATGGCGACGTTTCGCGACCCAGTATTTGTTGCATCACTTGCCGAAAAATCTGGGCCACGACATCTCGATGATGACTTCGAAATGGTTCAAGACACCTTCCGAAGTTTTGCCAACAAAGTCATTGCGCCACGGGCCGAGCATGTGCATCGCTTCAACGAAGATGTTCCTGAAGAAATAATTGTAGGACTCGCCGATCTCGGCGCATTTGGTCTCTCGGTGCCTGCAGAATACGGCGGCTTCTCCGAAGGTGGAGATGGTGAATACATGGCCAACTGCATTGCCACTGAAGAACTCTCACGCGCTTCCTTGGGCATTGGCGGATCACTCATCACACGTCCCGAGATCCTCACTCGCGCACTTGTCAACGGCGGCACTGAAGCGCAAAAACAATATTGGCTTCCAAAACTCGCAAGCGCAGAAGTAATGGCCGCTGTTGCGGTGACCGAACCCGACTACGGCAGCGACGTTGCAAATATCAAAGTCACAGCCGTTAAAACAGACAACGAAAAGGGTGAAGCCGGATACGTCATCAATGGTGTCAAAACTTGGTGTACATTTGCCGCTCGCGCAAACGTGCTGATGCTCCTCGCTCGCACAGACGCGGATCGCACCAAGACACACCGCGGCCTTAGCGTGTTGATCGTGCCAAAACCACTTGGCGACGCACACGGCTTTATGTTCGATCAGCCAGGTGGCGGCAAAATGGAAGGCCGCCCAATCGACACCATCGGTTACCGCGGCATGCATTCGTACGAGATCGCTCTCGAAAATTGGTGGGTTCCAGCCGATCACCTAATCGGTGAAGAAGCGGGCCTTGGCAAAGGTTTCTACTACCAGATGAGTGGTTTTGAAAATGGCCGTCTGCAAACAGCAGCGCGAGCAGTTGGTGTGATGCAGGCTGCATACGAAGCAGCGCTCGCCTATGCCAACAACCGCAAAGTTTTTGGAAGCAACATTGCCGAATACCAGCTCACTCAAATCAAGCTTGGTCGCATGACGGCCATCATTCAGGCATCCCGCCAGTTCAGTTACGTGGTTGCAAAACTCATGGGCAAGGGCGAAGGCCAGATGGAAGCAAGCATGATCAAGGCGTATGTGTGCAAGGCGGCCGAGTGGGTCACTCGAGAAGCAATGCAGATTCACGGTGGTTTTGGCTACGCCGAAGAATATTCGGTGAGCAGATTATTTGTTGATGCTCGCGTGCTCTCTATTTTCGAAGGCGCCGACGAAACATTGTGTCTCAAAGTGATTGCGCGCAAACTCGTTGAAGAGTCCGGCAAGAAATAACATGTTACATATCTAGTTTTAACTAGCTATAACTAGATAAATGCAAGCAGTTCGTGCAGCGAATGTATTCGCTCGCACGTTTCATGCGCATGGTGATCGTATGGGTCGAGCAAGATCGGCACGAGTCCTGCATTTCGAGCACCACCAATGTCGTTCACATACGAGTCGCCTATGTATGCAATGCGATCGTTGGTGATTCCTTTTCCGTTCATTAAGCGCAAGGCGTCAGCAAAGATTTCAGGGTGTGGTTTGGCCACACCAATCACATGCGAGTCGGTCACGATCTCTACAGGCACACCTGCTCCTGGTCCCACTTGGCAGATGCACTGATTGGCAAGCGTCGCCTCAACCTGTCCGCTTGCATTCGACACAATTCCAATCGGCAATCCCGCAAGATGCATCTTCCACAATGCAGCAGCCGATTCGAGTAATGGAAATCGCCACAAAAATGGCGAGAAAACTTTGCGCATATTGACGATTGCAGTTTCAATATCTTTTTCTGCCACGCCAACGCTTAACGCATACCCGCGTCGATATCCGTCCCAGCTAAAAGCATCTACTGATTCACCCTGCTCTCGTTGAGCAATCGCATCTATTGCCGCCATGCCTGCGTAATGTGCGCGAGTGCAACTCTCAATACTGCCGTCGCCACCGAGCGGGCGAATGATTGCGCCGAGCGTTACTGGGTCAGGTAGTAAAAAGATGCCACCTGCATCAAACAGAATTGCATCAAAACGTTTTGTCACGCTTGTGGTGTGCGGGTGCGACCTGCGAGCTCGCCGCGAGTGATGAACTTGAGAGCCATCTTGCGACTTGCTTCGTCAATCATTTCGAGACCAAACATCACAGCACCCTTGCCGTCAGTTTCGGTCGCCTGGTTGTATGCGTCCAAAATCTGCCATGCCTTGTCAAACTGTTCTTGTGTCGGCGAAAACACATCGTTGAGCACATCCACTTGGTCAGGGTGCAACGCCCACTTGCCGTCATAGCCAAGTGTGCGCGTGCGTTTTGAATATTCACGCAAAGCGTCATTGTCACGCACATGCAGGAATGGTCCGTCAATAACTTGCAGGCCGTTTGCGCGACCGGCCATCAGAATCTTGCTGAACACGTAATGGAAGTGATCGCCGGGATAATCCTCGATCTGCACGCCTCCAGTAAGTACTGGCATTTCCATGCTTGCCGAAAAGTCTGCTGGTCCAAAGATGATGGTCTCGAGACGCGGGCTTGCTTCACAAATTTCTTCCACGTTGATGAGCCCACGCGCGGTTTCAATCTGCGCTTCGATACCGATGTGACCAACTGGCAATCCGCTTGCAATCTCCACCTGGCGCAACAACAAATCTGCAGCCACTACTTGCGCTGCATTTTCTACTTTTGGCAACATGATTTCGTCCAAACGCTCGCCTGCGTTACCAACAACTTCCAAGATGTCGTATGCAGTCCACTTGGTGCTCCAGTCATTGATGCGCACGCACAAAACCTTGTTGCCCCAGTCGTGTCCACGAATTGCGCTCACGATGCGTGCACGAGATGCTTCTTTTTCTTTCGGCGCAACAGCATCTTCAAGATCCAAAAACACCATGTCGGCATTGGTGCCAGGGCCCTTGCCCATCATCTTTTCGGATGAACCAGGAATTGCGAGACAGGAACGACGTGGGAGGTTGCGTGAGCGTAAAGACATGGCTCTCAGGCTACATCGCGCTTCGTACCAGCATCTCGGTGGACGCTGGGCATTCACCAACAAAATTCTGCACTGTATTTTCTGCTTTATTCATATCCATATCCGAAATACCTGTGGGTCCAATAATCCGCCCCAGCAATTGACGGGGAATCACATCTACATCGCTGCGCCACGGTGCATCGGCATCCCGATTGGCCAGCTTCATTGCAGTCCACAACTCGATCGGCAATCGTGTACCTCGTCTTGTCACTGTCCATGCCGATTTGTTTTCACAATATGCAATTGCTGCAACTGCGTGTGAGCCACCAACACTCAGCACTTCGGTGCCACCGCAACCAAGTGCATCAATAATCACGACATCACTCATCTGCACCCCGATTGCTGCGTGCTCCAAGGTCACTCCCTGCACGTCAATGTCAAGCCGCTCAAGCGCATTGACTGCGGCATCGCCGGTGCCAAATGAGTCGACAATGATTGCGCGGCAATCGCCTCGTCGGGCAAGCGCCTCAAGCGCGGTCGGGCTCCACCCAACAATGCACACGGTCGCATCTGCAGGCAATGCATCAACCAAATGATTTGTGGTTTCGTCGGCATCTATCTGCGCGCTCAATTCGCGAACCTTTTCAAATGGCTCACTAGCAGCGAGCACACTCGCACACAGCCACCACAAAGGCGCGCACGTTGGGTGTCGTTCAACGATGCGCCGGGCGGCAAGTACGAGCCCAGCAGGCTCGGATCGCAGGCCACGCAGGGCCTGAGCCGTTTCACTGACAAGCGAAACTGGGTCTGCTCCAGTGGCGCGTGCCACATAGCGCAGATGCTCAATGGGGTGCATTTCCCAAACGATACTGCCAACTTGCTACCGTCAAATATGTGACAACTTCACCTTCCCTCGACACCATGCTCCACCCGCTGAAGGGCAACGCCCGCCCGCTGCGTGAATGGCTCACTACTTTTCATCTTGCGTCGGTTGTCGTCGATCCATTCACCAACGAAAGTGCATGGATCCTCGAAACTGCTGCACGCGTATTGCATCAGTTCGCTGATGCTGCAGTACGTGTCAACTTCATCGTTGCTGGTTCGGCCACCGATGCAAAAAAGTTTCTCGGACCCCTCGCCGATCAGTTCCTCACTTTTTCAGATCCAGATCGCATCATGATCAAACAACTTGGCCTCAACCAATTGCCTGCTTTCGTGTTCATCCAAGGCGATGGCACGGTGCCAGCATCTGCCGAAGGTTGGAGTCCAGCGTCTTGGCGTCTCGTTGCCAATCACATTGCACAAACCGTGCAGTGGCAACAGCCCCAGTTCCCAGTGGCGGGCGATCCAGGCTCATTCAAGGGCACACCAGCACTGGCATGACTACGCCAGAGCCGTTCGTACACACAGAGTTACTGCCTCTCGGCCCAGATGCGACCGAGTATCGACTTATTTCGAACGAAGGCGTCTCCACATTCTCAACAAGTGAAGGAACATTTCTCAAAGTTTCCCCGCAAGCAGTCACACTTCTTACCGAGCATGCGATGCATGACATTGCACATTTGCTCCGCACCTCGCACCTGCAACAACTAGCAAGCATCCTGAAAGACCCAGAGGCCAGCGATAACGATCGCTTTGTAGCACTCGACTTGCTCAAGAACGCCGGCATCGCTGCAGGTGGCGTGTTGCCAATGTGTCAAGACACCGGCACAGCGATTGTCAAAGCAAAAAAGGGTCAGCGTGTGTTCACCGGTGGTGGTGACGATGAAGCCATCAGCCGCGGTATCTACAACACGTATCTCACAAGCAACCTTCGTTACAGCCAACTTGCACCGCTGTCGATGTTTGAAGAAGTCAATACCGACACCAATCTTCCAGCCGAAATAAAAATTGCAGCGGTGGCAGGCGACGAATACAAGTTTTTGTTCATCGCTAAGGGCGGCGGTTCAGCCAACAAGAGTTATTTGTTTCAGGAGACGAAGGCGCTGCTCAACGAAAAAACCTTGTTGCCATGGCTGTTTGACAAAATGAAAACGCTCGGCACTGCAGCATGCCCTCCGTATCACTTAGCGATTGTTATTGGCGGCACGTCTGCCGAGTTTGCAGTAGAGACCGCAAAACTTGCCAGCACTCACTATCTCGATTCGTTACCAACATCGGGCAGCAAAGCCGGTCACGCATTTCGTGACATCGAATTAGAGGCCAAGGTGCTCAATCTGGCACAACAAACAGGCATTGGTGCACAATTCGGTGGCAAATACTTCTGTCACGATGTGCGTGTTATTCGGCTCCCACGTCACGGTGCAAGTTGCCCGATTGCAATGGCCGTGTCGTGTAGCGCCGATCGTCAAGCGCTCGGCAAAATCACTGCAGACGGAATATTTCTGGAAGTGCTCGAAACCGACCCTGCACGTTTTCTTCCTGAAGTCACCACCAACGAACTGGATTCTGAGGTTGTTGCAATCGATCTCAACCAACCAATGTCCGAGATCCGCGACACGCTGTCGAAGTACCCCGTCAAGACGCGCGTGATGCTGAGCGGACCAATGGTGGTGGCACGTGATATTGCGCACGCCAAGATCAAAGAACGCCTAGACGCCGGCGAAGGCTTGCCGCAATACATGAAAGACCACTGTGTGTATTACGCAGGCCCAGCAAAGACACCTGAAGGCATGGCATCAGGATCATTTGGCCCCACAACTGCTGGTCGCATGGATAGTTACGTTGCCGAGTTTCAAGCAGCAGGTGGAAGTTTTGTGATGCTTGCGAAAGGCAACCGCTCTCGACAAGTCACCGATGCGTGCAATACCTACGGTGGTTTTTACCTAGGTTCAATTGGTGGCCCCGCAGCCAGGCTCGCCCAAGACTGCATCACCAAAGTTGAAGTACTCGAATATGCCGAGTTGGGCATGGAAGCAGTCTGGAAGATCGAGGTTCACGACTTCCCCGCTTTCATCGTCGTCGACGACAAGGGCAATGATTTTTTTGATGCTGTTAATGCCACAAGTGGCGTGCAGATCAACGTTCGCTAATTAGCGCTTGAGCAGGCTCTTCAGTACTTCACGAGTGTCGTGGGCTTCGTCCGGTGTTCCACCAAACTCCACACCACCAAAGTCGGTCACGCCAAATTCTTGTAGCGCTGCCACTCTGTCAAACACTTCGCTTGCCGAACCGATGATGGCTACATCTTCGGGGCCTGCCACGCCTTCGTGATCAAGCATTGCGCGATAGCTCGGCAATTGCCCATAAATAACAAATGTCTTTGCGGCTCGAGCCTTTGCTTCAGCCACATTTTTCGTCACACACATTGGTAGTGCTGCAATGATGCGTGGAGCAGGGCGACCAAGTTCTTCGGCCGCTTGCACAATCGTCGGCACAGTCAGTGTGCGCAAAGTTTCTGGTCCTGTGCACCATGTCAGAGTTCCTTCGGTAAATGCTGCAGCAAGTTTGAGCATCTGTGCACCGAGGGCCGCAACAACTACGCCACAACTTTGTGGCTTGCCAACAGTCAATTCGGCATGAGTGGTCAGTGCCTCACCAGCAAACGACACCTTTTGATTATGAATCAGTGGCATCAGAATCGACAAGTACTCCTTCATGTGGCGCACTGGCTTGTCAAACGACATGCCCGTCATACCTTCAACAACAACTTTGTGTCCAAGGCCAATTCCAAGAGTGAGTCGACCGCCTGCTGCTTGGTTTGCGGTCAGCGCCTGCTGAGCCAACATCATCGGGTGACGCGGGTACACCGGAATCACGCTGGTACCGAGTTCAATGCGCGGCACTTCACGGCCAACAACGCTCAATGTGCTCAACGCATCAAGTCCAAAAATCTGTGATTGCCAGTAGGAGGCAAACCCATCGCGTTCGGCCTGAGCGGCTTCGGCGACCACACCATCAATGGTGCT
>JBJOEQ010000019.1:0-22313 GCA_046049195.1 Actinomycetota bacterium
TGCGGGAAGTGTGTATGAGCACTATGGGCGCCAGACCGCATTTGTTGCTACTGGCATCACCATGTTCACACTTGTGTGCCTTGGATGTGTTCTGGTTGGACCAAAATATCTCCGACGACCAGCCAGTACGAGTGAAGTGGCCATCGCGCCATAGATTTACGGAATGGAATTTAGATACCTCGGCCGAAGCGGCTTCAAAGTCTCAGCAATTAGTTACGGCAACTGGATCACACACGGCAGCCAAGTTGAAGAAGATGCTGCCAACGCATGCGTCAAGCGTGCACTCGAACTCGGCATCACCACGTTTGATACAGCCGACGTATACGCGGGCACTCGCGCAGAAGCCGTGCTTGGTCGCGCACTTGCTGGCGTGCCACGCGAAAGCATCGAAGTGTTCACCAAGGTCTATTTCCCAACCGGGGGTGGTGTTAATGATCGCGGCCTATCGCGCAAACACATCATGCACTCCATCAATGCATCACTCAAGCGTCTCAACATGGACCACGTCGATTTGTATCAAGCGCACCGCTACGACGTGGAAACTCCGCTTGAAGAAACCATGCTCGCTTTTGCAGACATCGTGCGCCAAGGCAAGGCCCTGTATATAGGTGTGTCCGAGTGGGATGCCGATCAGATCACGCGCGGTGCTGAGCTTGCGCGCGAACTGCACGTGCCATTTATTTCTAACCAACCTCAATACTCAATGCTGTGGCGCGTGATCGACCAAGAAGTCGTTCCTGCCAGCGAGCGCGAAGGACTTTCACAAATCGTGTGGTCGCCAATGGCACAAGGTGTGCTTACGGGCAAGTACTTACCTGGTCAACCACCGCCAGAAGGATCGCGAGCGACCGACGAGTTGAGCGGCAAGAATTTCATCTCACGCTGGCTCACTGACGCCACGCTGACAAAAGTGCAAGAACTCAAACCAATTGCAGCAGAAGCGGGCATCACGATGGCACAGATGGCCATCGCCTGGGTGTTGCAAAACAAAAACATTGCGTCAGCAATTGTTGGTGCCACTCGTCCAGATCAGCTTGACGACAACGTGAAAGCAGCAAACATTGTGCTTGAGCCTGCAATCTTGACAGCAATCGACAAGGTTCTTGAAGGAATTATTGTCAGCGATCCACGACTGACCGTGTCGCCGAAAACCCGCTTTTAACTTTTATTCGCCCTTCATTGGCGCAAAGGTTTCACCCTCGTAGCGCGCAATTTCGGCTCGACCAACAACGTGCCAGTGCACTTCGTCTGGTCCATCAGCAAGTCGCAAGGTGCGCTGACCTGCATACATGCGTGCCAGTGGTGTCCATTGCGAAACTCCCGCCCCACCAAAAACTTGAATGGCTTCATCAATGATCTTGCAGACGCGCTCTGGCACCATTGCTTTTACAGCGCTCACCCAAATGCGCGCCTCGGCATTACCAAGGGTGTCCATTGCTTTCGCAGCGCGAAGGACCATCAGACGCATTGCTTCAATCTCAATCCGAGCTTTTGCAATGACTTCAGTGTTTTTTCCAAGTCGTGCGATTGGTTTTCCAAATGCTTCACGGCTGAGCCCACGCTGAATCATGAGTTCAAGCGCGCGCTCTGCTGCACCAATTGAACGCATGCAGTGATGAATGCGTCCTGGTCCTAAACGGACTTGTGAAATCTCGAAACCTCGACCTTCACCCAGCAACATGTTGCTTGCTGGCACACGCACGTCGGTGAAACGCAAGTGCATGTGACCGTGAGGCGCATCGTCTTCGCCAAATACTTCCATATGCCCAAGGATTTCGACCCCTGGGGTGTCCATCGGCACGAGTATTTGTGAATGCCTGCCGTGTGGCGGTCCATCTTGGCTTGTTCGTAGCATGCAAATCAATATCTTGCAGCGTGGGTCACCCGCGCCAGAGATATAAAACTTCTCGCCGTTGATGAGCCATTCGTCGCCATCCTTCACTGCACGACACTCAAGATTCTTGGCATCTGATGACGCCACGTCCGGTTCGGTCATCGCATATGCGGAACGGATTTCGCCGGCTAGCAGCGGCTCAAGCCAACGCTTCTTTTGCTCTGGGGTGCCAACACGCTCCAACACTTCCATGTTGCCGGTGTCAGGAGCACTGCAATTAAAACACTCTGAAGCAATCGGGTTTTTACCCAACTCATTTGCGATATATGCGTAGTCGAGGTTTGACAAACCCTCACCGGTCTCAGCGTTTGGCAAGAAGAAGTTCCATAGACCAGCCTTCTTAGCTTTTGCTTTCACTGAAGTGAGCAACTCAAGCTGACCTTTGCCATATTGCCATCGATCAGGCCTGCCTTCGCCAAGCCGAAAATACTCAGCAGTGATCGGATCGATCTCATTTTTAATAAATGCTTTAACGGCCTCAAACAATGGCACCGCTTTGGCCGACATGGCCAAGTTCATTGCGTCGTCGGTGGTTATTCCTGAGTGCATTCCGGGCTTTGGCATAACCCCACGCTACCCGTCTTATCGATTTGCCGACCTAGTCAGACCGCCAAGCAGGTTTAGGATTCGGAAAGGATGACGAGAGGTATCTCGCGCGATGTCTTTTCTTGATAGCCCGCGTAACCCTTATACGCTCCTGCGACTATTGGCCACATGCGTGCGCGCTCTTGAGCGTCTGCCGTACGTGCAGTCATGATCTTGTGAGGTGCACCTTTATATGACACCTGCACTTGTGGGGTCTCAAGCAAATTGAGATACCAAGCTGGGTGATGGTCGTCGCCACCACGAGATCCGACAATCACAATCTCACCGTTCTCTTGTATTGGCGAAGTCAGTAAACAACTACGTGGTTCACCGCTCTTGCGACCAATCGTTGTCAGTTCGAGCACGGGCATGTTGCCTGCAGTCCAACCTGCCTTCCCACGTGTGACACCAAGAATCAATCGGTGTATCCCGTTCATTGTTTTCAGCATTCTGTCACTAGGCATGAGCACCCTCCATCACATATTTTGGTTTAAACAATACAAAGAACACGGCTCCACCAAGGACGATGCATGCTGACGACACAAACAGTGGCTGACTTGAGGTGATGTCACTGGTGATGTACCCAACCAATATCGACGCGGGCACTTGAGCAAGGCTCGACACACTCGAATAAATGCCCATCGCTTGACCTTGCTGCCCCATCTCGGCGGATCGACTGATCAGGCTCGACATGTTGGCCATCGTTAAACCGTTAAATACGGTGAAGAAAGGAATGACCAAATAGAGAAAATAGGAAGACGTTGTTGGAATAACGAAATATACGAGCATCATTGCGCCAAGGCCAAACATGCTGAACCGCAGCACTTTCCAGTCAGCAAGCTTTTTAGCAACTTTGGCTACCACAACAGCCTGCGATACCGCAATGAACAAACCGACGACCGCAAAGTAGTCACCGATCTTTGCAGACGAGAAGTTGAAGTTGTTGCGCAAGTACACACCAAAGAATGTTGTAAAGAACGTAAATCCAGCACTAAACAAAAAACCTGCCATCAACACAACTCGAAGGCGCTCTGATTTAAATCCAACGATCACGTTGCTCACGGCGCGACTGATCTTGATCCGACCACCATGAAACTTTTCTTTCAATGTTTCAGGGAACATCGTCAGAATGCTTGCGCAGTTAGCGAGCGACAAGATTGCTGCAAACCAAAACGGCGTAGTTGCACCAAACCAACTTGGGGTGTCAAACAAACCATAAAAACTTGTGTCTGGTGTGCTGAGTCGACCACCGAGATACGGCCCGATGATAAATCCGAGTCCGAATGCAGCCCCAAGCATGCCAAAGTTTTTTGCTCGGTTTTCATGCGTACTCACATCGCCAATCGCGGCTTGCGCAACTGCCAAGTTTCCTCCCGTGACACCATCGATGGCGCGTGCAGCAAACAGCAGCGGAATATTTGCCGTACTAATACCAATTGCAAACAGCACATATCCAATTGCGGTACCGAAAATAGAAACCGCGAGGACCGGCTTGCGACCATGTCGATCTGACAACTGCCCAAGAATTGGTGCGGCAATAAATATGCAGAGCGGAAAGATCGCTTGCAACCAGCCAAGCATGATCAGGCCCTCCGTGAATGACCAGCCTTCGGGAGTCACTCGGAAAGGTGATCCGGGACTGATCAAGAGTGGGAAAACAGGAATCAATATTCCGAATCCCAACAAGTCAATGAAAACAGTAAGGAAAATTGCCAGCATGGGGTTCTTGCGCACCGTTGCAGAGTACTACTCACCCTCTACAGTTGCTCCGATGAAAGACATCTTCTCACTCAATGGTCGTGTAGCACTCGTAACAGGCGGATCTCGTGGCATCGGAGCCATGATCGTCCAAGGATTTTTGGAGCACGGTTGTTCGCGCGTCTATATCACCGCCCGCAAAGCAGCACAGTGTGATGCTGCAGCAAAAAATCTCAGCATGTACGGCGAGTGCATCTCGCTCCCTGGCGATATTTCAACCCAGGCTGGCATTGAAACACTCGCCGCACAGATTGCTGAACGCGAAGAGACTCTTGACATTCTTGTCAATAACGCTGGCGCCGCATGGGGCGCGGCCTTCGACGAGTTTCCCGAAAGTGGATGGGACAAGACAGTTGACCTCAATTTGAAGACACCGTTCTTTCTCACCCAAGCGCTCGCACCACAACTACGCGCTGCTGCAGCAAAGAATGGCCACCTCGCCAAGGTCATCAATATTGCGTCGATTGACGGCATCTCGACCAACTTGGAAGAGACGTACCCATACGCAGGCAGCAAGGCCGGTCTCATTCACATGACAAAGCGCATGGCGTTGCGTCTCATCAAAGATGGCATTGGCGTCACTGCAATTGCTCCTGGTGCATTTGCTTCCGACATGAATAAGGTCGCACGCGACCATGGAGATGCAATTGCTGCTGCAATTCCATCTGGTCGAATTGGCACACCAGAAGACATGGCTGGTGCTGCGATTTATTTGGCATCTCGTGCCGGCGACTACGTCGTTGGCTCAACCGTCGTTGTCGACGGTGGCGTCACCTACGCAAGATAACTAGCTAGCGATTTTTATTAGCGTTTTTTACGTTTAAATAGTTGCCTACAGAGGCACGCAACTTGACAATGCCGATGCCGGTTGTTGCGCTCACCCAAACAATGTCATCTTGAGCAAGACCACATCCACGAGCAAGATCCCGCTTGCGCGTCTCGAGTTGTGATGGTTTGACTTTGTCCAGCTTGGTAGCAACCACAGTAAACGGAATTCCATTTTCTTCAAGCTCGCCCAACACTTGTTGATCTAATTCAGTGGGTCCAATCACTCCATCAACTAATGCAAAGACCATCACGAGCGACTCACGGTCGAGCAAGTAGTTGGTGATCATGCTTTGCCAACGTTTGCGCACGTTTCCAGGTGCTGCGGCGTAGCCATAACCCGGCAAGTCAACGACTGTTCCACCATCAGGTGTCTCAAACAAGTTGATCAACTGAGTGCGACCGGGAGTATTAGAAACCCGTGCGAGCTGTTTGCGATTAGCAAGCGCATTGATCAGCGAAGACTTACCCACATTTGATCTACCAACTACTGCAACTTCAATTGGCGATTCAGGCAAGTCTCGGATATCGACAGCCGACGTTACAAACTCAAGTTGCAGGGGCCCGGACACCTATCTGAGTGTAATGATTCTTAAAATCATTAAGTTTCAGCGCCTAAATGGGCGAAGTCCGTTGGCGGGAACATTTCCGAATAGTCCGCGCTGGAAATCATCAACCGCTTGTTGAAGTTCGTCTCTGGTGTTCATCACAAACGGGCCGTGTTGAGCAACCGGTTCGCGAATTGGCTGACCACCGAGCAACATCACATCAAGCGCTTCGTGTGCCGATGCGCGCAGCGTTATTGAGTCGCCATCAACGAACACTGCAAGCTGGCCAAGATTGATTTGGTGTGCATCGTCGCCAACGGTTCCGCTTCCCGACAACACATAAGCAAGAGAGTTATATGACGAGTCCCACGGCAAAGTCATCTGTGCTCCTGCACTGAGCGTTGCATGTGCAACCACAATTGGCGTTTGCGTTGAGCCAGGCCCGTGATGACCACCAAGATCTCCGGCAATCAAGCGCACAAGTGCGCCTCCGTCTTCTGACGACAACAACACCACCTGATCACCTTCCAAATTTTGGTACGCAGGCGAAATCATTTTCAATCTGGAAGGCAAATTGACCCACAATTGAATTCCATGAAACAAACCGCCCCGAATGACCAAGTCTTCGGGTGGAGTTTCAATATGCAGGATTCCGCTACCGGCCGTCATCCATTGCGTCCCACCGTTAGCAATGATTCCACCACCGCCATGACTGTCTTGATGCACGAATGTGCCGTCCATTAAATACGTAACGGTCTCGAAGCCGCGATGTGGATGCCAATCGGTACCACGCGGTTCGAGTGGCGCATAATTAATCTCGCCCATTTGGTCCATCATGATGAACGGATCGAGATCGGCCGTCGACACGCCCGCAAACGTGCGACGCACTGGAAAACCTTCGCCTTCAAAACCACTAGGTGCAGTAGTAATTGAACGCACCGAGCGCGAGCGCTTTGTCAACGCTGCGCTTATTCGTGGAAGTGTCAGTGTGTCTGCAGTTACTGCTGGCAAAACAAACTCCTTCTAGGCAGGCGACTATTTCTCAACACTATTTTGCCGAGTAAGTGGACAAGAAGTTGCCAATGCGCCCAATTGCTTCTGTGAGATCTGTCGCCCAAGGCAATGTCACAATGCGCAAGTGGTCCGGTGTTGGCCAGTTAAAACCGGTCCCCTGTACTACTAATACATGCTCGGCTCGCAACAAATCGAGCACAAACTTGCGATCGTCAGCAATTGGATACACATTTGGATCAAGTTTAGGAAATACGTACAACGCGCCTTTTGGCTCGACGCACGAGACACCGGGAATCTTGCGCAAGGCAGTAATCGCGGCATTGCGTTGCTCGAGCAGTCGCCCACCTGGCAGCACCAAGTCCTTAATACTCTGTCTTCCGCCAAGCGCAGTCTGGATCGCATGTTGAGCAGGCACGTTTGCACACAATCGCATGTTGGTGAGCATCGTGATGCCTTCGATGTAACTTGTCGCGTGTTTACGCGGGCCGGTCATCACCATCCACGCAGCACGAAAACCTGCGAGACGATATGCCTTCGAAAGACCACTAAATGTCAGAGTAAATACGTCTGGTGCAATCGCTGCAAATGTGGTGTGTACTGCGTCGTCATACAAAATCTTGTCGTAGATCTCATCAGCCATCACGATGAGGTTTCTTTCAACAGCAAAATCGGCAATCTCGCGCAAAATCTCGGGGCTATACACAGCACCTGTCGGATTGTTTGGGTTGATGATCACAATTGCTTTTGTGCGATCACTGACTTTCGCCCTGATGTCGTCCATGTTGGGCATCCAGCCGTTTGACTCATCACACAGATAATGCACTGGCGTGCCACCCGACAAACTTGTTGATGCAGTCCATAGCGGATAGTCGGGTGCTGGTATCAATACTTCGTCGCCCTCGTTGAGCAGTGCATTCAGTGCAACCGGAATAAGTTCACTGACGCCGTTGCCCAACCACACATCGTCTACGTCGGTGATGTCGATGCCGCGCTCTTGGTAGTGCTGCACAACCGCAGTGCGTGCCGACAAGATGCCTTGCGAATCTGAGTAACCCTGCGAAATTGGCAAATTGCGTACGACTTCGACCAACACTTCTGGTGGAGTCTCAAAACCAAAAGGCTGCGGATTACCAATATTCAGTTTGATAATTCTGTGTCCTGCAGCCTCTAAACGTTTGGCTTCTTCAAGCACAGGGCCACGAATGTCATACAAGACATTGGCCAACTTGTGCGACTGCATAATTTCCATGACTGTCAAGGCTACGCCGAGGCGCTTGTCAGCCACGCCTTATTTATCGCGACACCGCTAAATTTAGAGTCATCGAACCCACCAAAATCGTCCTCTTCTACAAGTTCACACCGCTTGCCGACCCAGAAGCAATTCGCCTGTGGCAGCGCGCACTCTGCGAGCGCCTTGATCTCAACGGCCGAATCATCATTTCGAAAGACGGCATCAACGGAACTGTTGGTGGATCGTTGTCATCAATCAAAAAATATGTGCGTGTAACCAAAGAGTTTCCCGCTTTCAAGACCATCGACTTCAAGTGGTCTGATGGCATCGGCAATGATTTTCCACGAATTGAAATTCGCGTGCGCGACGAGATAGTGACGTTTGGTGTTCCTGAGGAAATCAAGGTCAATGAAAATGGAATCATTGGCGGCGGCGTGCACCTCAAGCCTGTCGAGGTCAACCAACTCGTTGCCGAACGCGGAGACGACGTTGTTTTCTTTGACGGCAGAAGTGCATACGAAGCACGCATCGGCAGATTTAAAAATGCAGTCATCCCCGATGTAGAAACCACTCCAGATTTTGTTGCCGAAATTGAGAGCGGGAAATATGACCACCTCAAAGACAAACCAGTTATTTCGTATTGCACCGGCGGCATTCGTTGTGAAGTGTTGTCCGTGATTATGAAAAACCGCGGATTCAAAGAGGTCTACCAAATTGATGGTGGCATTGTTCGATACGGCGAAGAGTTTCGAGACAAAGGCCTCTGGGAGGGATCGCTGTATGTCTTTGATCGCCGACTAAAAATTGAATTTAGCGATGACGCCAAAGTGTTGGGCACCTGCAATCTATGTTCTGCGCCAACTGCCCAGTTTCATAATTGTTCAAACCTTGCTTGCCACAAGTTGACATTGGTGTGCAGTGCGTGCGAAGCCGCATCTCCCACAATTTCGTGCGAAGACTGCCGCGAGTAAGACTAGAAACATGGCTGTTGCATCCAAACCACACCAGGGAATTGTCACGCTCGACCTCGAAGGCGTGTTGGTGCCCGAGATCTGGATTGCTGTTGCCGAAAGCACCGGAATCCCAGAGTTGAAGCGCACTACTCGCGACGAGCCCAACTATGACGTGCTCATGAAATCGCGCATTCAGATCCTCGACCAACATGGTCTGACCATGAGCCGCATTGAGCAAGTGATCGCTGGTTTGTCGCCAATGCCAGGTGCTCTCGAATTTTTAGATGCATTACGCGAGCGCACTCAGGTCATCATTCTCTCTGACACGTTTGAGCAGTTTGGGCGCCCGCTCATGCGCCTGCTCAACTGGCCAACACTGTTTTGTCATCGTCTCATTGTCAAAGACGACCGCATCGTTGATTTTGAATTGCGTCAAGCCGACCAAAAGCGTCTTGCTGTTGAGGCGTTCAAGAAATTGAACTACCGCGTGGCCGCCGCCGGCGACTCATACAACGACACCGCGATGTTGGGCGCTGCAGATGCTGGATTCTTGTTTCATGCGCCCGACAACATCAAAGCCGAGTTTCCACAATTCCAGGCACTCGAAACATATGACGAGCTCTTTGTAAAACTTTGCACTGCCCTCGACTGCTAGATCCCTGTTGCGGGATCGCTATAACTAGTTAGTTCGCTGCCTTTGCAAGGTTATCCATGGTGATTTCCATGTTCTTTTTGTTATGTGTTGCACGGTCAGCAACGCCACTCACAACCTTCCCAAGAAAAGAGCTGATACCACCACGGTGATCAATCCAGCTGTGTGTCACTCTGCTGCCTGCAGAAGTCGGTTCAATTTCAAACATCCAATCACACCAGTTGTTCCCAAAGACCATCAGTCCAAAAGAAAATTTCTTTGGTGCATCGCATGCATTGACTTTGACGTTTGTGCCCCAAGACTTCTTGCCGTTTTTATTTCGACCCTTAAAAATCGCTCCAACAGCTGGTCCTGTTGCACCCTTGGCCCACTTGCCACCCTGGTTTTCTGGCGACCATTCACCCATGCGAGGCAAGTCGGTGACGAGTGCCCACACTTTGTCGGGTGATGCAGAAAACTCTCGTGTTACAGAAACTGGTGCAGGTTGTGTCATTTCGCAACCATAGCAAAACAATTAAATACTTGAAAGGCGCAGTTCAATGTGTTGGTCTGGGCGAACAAGTAACCCTTCATTGGATGACAAACCAAGAATCTGTGACCACCAGTTTTCGGTATCTTGAAAATCTCGTCCAATTTTGAAATGTGGCAGTTCACTGACAAAATCCGAACCCCCAATGATCGAGTATTCATCCAAACACACAAGATCTAAGGACGATATTTTTTCGCCATTTTGCTCAAGCCAACCATGTGGCAGTCGGTTGCCCACCTCAACTGACGGTCTGTAATTGCGAATGATTTCATCAGTGAGTGGCTCAAGATCCGTTGTGGATGTTGGAAGAATGTATCTATAACCAATTTGTAATCCAAGCATGTCAAAGTGTGTTGCTTGATTTTCAATTGCACGATCAAGAACTTCTAATGCTTCTGAATCTTGCAACACCTTGTTGAGGTTGCTGTAAGCAATTTCTTTATCTGGGTCAATTCCAAGAGCCATAAATACGTCAAACATTTTGAATGCATTGTCCATGCTGGCTTGTGCATTTCGTTCGGCAATAGGTCGGCGCTCTTTGTCATAAGTATCCAGTAGCGATGAATCCGCAGATCCTTCTTCTATCCGGTTTATCTTCCACATCAAATTGTGAATATCGCCAACTCCGGTGTTGAGACCCATTCCTCCGGACGGTGGAAACCTGTGTGCCGCGTCTCCCGCAAGCAATACACGTCTCAATCGATATGAGTCAGCAATTTGAGATGTCATTGTCCACGAAGATTGTCGAAGCACAGTGATCGTTGCACTTGTAGGCATAATTGCATTGCGAATCAATTGCTCACATTCGGAAGGAGACATCTGTGCTTCATCATCTTCTGCAATTGGATACATATAGACCCACTCGTTGTCGCCTCCGTGCGAAATCAAAGTCCCACCCGCTCGTGGATCACAGATCCAAAAGAGAATGCCAGGGTTGAATGCGGTTAACAAATTGAGATCGGCTTTGAAATGCACCGTGAAGAACTTTTGCAAATTGTCGGGGCCGATCATCGAAATACCGCATGCATTGCGGACACTGCTTGACGCACCATCACATGCGATAAGCCACTTGGAGGAAATATTTTCGCTCTGACCATCTTTGGAAACGGTCGAGGTAATGTCATCACTACTTTCACTGAATGAATCCCAAGTTGATGCGTATTCAACATGAACTCCACGATTTTTCAATTCAGAGACAAGCAATGGCTCTAGGAGGTGCTGGGAAAGGTTGCGAAGCGGCGTTGGTGTAACGCTCAAATTGTCATCACCTTGTTGTTCGTATTGCAATGTTCCCAATACTTTTTCTCCAAGACGAGTTACCCAGTGAACAAGACCTGCTTTTTCAGGTGACTGCGCTGAACTACGAATCTTTTCCACATCGAGTCCAATTTGCCTCCAGATCTCAAAAGTACGCGCATTAATTACGTGGGCTGCAGGGGCACTTTGCGCTGTTGGTCGACGTTCAACGATCCGAACCGATAGTCCAAGTTCGTGTGCAATTAGCGCGCCGGTAAGCCCAACAGGTCCGGCACCAACGATAAGAATGTCTGTTGCGTTATCGGTCATGAGTCAGACCAGTGTCTAGAAAACACCTTCGTAACTGCCACCATCAAGTTGCAGATTCTGTCCGCTGATATAACCAGCCTGAGCAGAACACAAAAATGCACATGCATCACCAAATTCCTCGGGCTTTCCCAATCGGCCAGCCTTTATTGACTTAATTTGATCTGCACGGGCTTCCTCGTATGTAACCCCACGTATTTGCATCACTATCTGAGCCATTTGTTCCTGACGGTAGGTATCAAATCGCTCTGGCAGCAATTGATTGACCGTGACATTGAATTTTGCAAGGTCTTTTGAGAGCCCTTTCAAGACTCCAGTTAGTCCAAGACGTGGGCCGTGCGAAAGCGACATTGCTGAGTTCGGTGATTTAACCATTGCAGAACTAATCGCAACGATTCGACCGAATTTTCGCTCGCACATACCGGGAACAACGCGCTGCAAAAACATGAGTGGTGCAGTCAGGGCACGCTCAATAGATTCATGTAAATCGTTTTCTGTAATGTCCTGAAACATTTTGGGTGATGGACCTTCACCGTTCAGCAGGACAATGTCTGGAGAATCACATGCTGCAATCAGATGCTCCTGAACTTCAATTGTCGAAGAATCACCGACAACTCCCTTGGCATCTACTTTGTACCTGCTCATTATTTCGTCAACGGCGCGGTGCACATCGTCAGCCGTGCGACCGTTGATCACCACATTCACTCCTTCTCGGGCAAGGCTTTCAGCGCATGCACGACCGAGTCCTCTGCTTGAAGCGAGCAATATTGCGTGGCGTTTTGCTATTCCGAGGTCCATATCAGTTCCCTAAATCAATCCACGAGCTTCACGAGCTGCTGCAATTTCGAAAAGGTCAGGTTGATTAATAAAACTTTCTGGTTCCTTTGGCCCCCACACCGAAAATCCGGCTGGTCCATCAGCACCCTCCCAATCCCGCTTACAAAAATCTCTTTCCCATGCTTCGTCATCAGTGATCTGATCCATGTCGGAGAAAAACTCAAACATGTTTCCTGAAGGATCGGTGAGATACCAAAAGATATTGGCGCCCAAGTTATGTCGACCAATTCCAACCACATTGGCATCTGGTCGTTCGGCCAGCACCGCCATACCCAACTTGCCAATTGCATCGACATCATCTACCTCAAGTGCGTAGTGATTGAGGTGACTGGTAAATCCAGGATGAATGAAGAAGTTGTGATGATCAGACTCGCAACGCATAAATGTTGCTATTCCATTCAAAACTTGATCCGAAACTCGAAATCCAATTCCATCCACATAAAACGCCGTGGCTTTCTCAAAATGGGGTGTTGCGAGCACAACGTGTCCAAGTCGACGGGGCCGACGAGGTGCAGTTTCAAGCAGTGCCTCTGCACGCGTACCAACTCGTTGATTGCGTCCCGGTGAGTTAGAGACTCGCTCAGGATTTTGCTGTAAAGATGGTGCAACTCCAACGTCAATCGAAATTCGGTGGCCAAAAATTGGATCCACGCAACTCAGATTGGTTCCACTAATTTTTGACTCTACGCCCATCTCTCCAATACGTTGAGCAATCGCTGCTAAGTCGCTTTCAAATTCACAACTTAAGTGCAACGCGTCAAGGTGACGGTAATCATCCTCGACAACAGTTATCTGTTTCTTACGGTCATCGGTTCCAAGTACGCCAGCAGTTGAACTGTTAAGTCCATTTCGCTCCCAGAAATCGCAAAGTTCCTGTGGATTCTTTACCGCCAAGTCAATGTCGAGTAATCCATTCAGTGCCATAGTTAAGCCCCCTTCACATAGTCGCTCACTCGGCGACAGTGATTAATCATCGTGCCGATGCCAGCGATAGTCGTTGTAATGATGTCGCCATCTTTGAGAAACTTGCCTTGAGCAGCACCAATACCATCTGGAGTTCCAGTAAAAATAATGTCACCTGGCACCAGAGTCGTGATCCGAGACAAGTACTCGATCAGTGTCGGCACATCAAAGATCAAATTTTTGGTGCTATCACTTTGACGAACTTCACCATTGATGTCTGTTGTTAATTGAAAGTCATCGAGGTCTGAAAAGTGATCGGTTGAATAAATGAATGGCCCGATTGGTCCAAATGTGTCGAATGATTTGCCTAAATCAAAATGTGGGGGTTGTGCAGCAAATTGTGCAAACCGATCAGATATGTCCTGACCGATCGTCACACCGGCAACATGACTCCAAGCATCTTTCTTGTCAATGTCTTTCCCACCGACCCCGATAACCACAACTAATTCAGCTTCGTAATCAACACCATCTGAGCGCATCTCAATATCGGAATTCGCACCAACCAAACAAGAAGGAAACTTCGTGAACACCAATGGATTGGTTGGAAGTTGCATATTTGCCTCATCTGCATGACTCTTGAAGTTGAGACCAACAGCGAAACTCTTTTGGGGCCGTGGAACTGGTGGACCGAGCGTGACACTTGAAACCTTTCCAGTTGGTACCGAGTCTTTTAATGATGCAGAAAGCAGGTGCAGAGATGAAAAAGATGCAATTGACTTCATCGGATCACTTGAAAGCGATCCATTGCTCAAAGTCTCCACATCAAAATATGATTCGCCTTCGACCAAGACTGCTCGGTCGCCAATATTCCCCAAGATAAATGACATACCGAGATACTACGACATCAAAATATTTGATGTCAAACTAAATGCTATGTTGCTGGGTATGGAAATTACAGATCTAGTTGAACAGACAATCGCTACATGGTCAGTCGAACGACCCGACCTCGATTTCACGTCAATGTCAACTGCATTGAAAGTGAACCTGCTCGTGACAAAGCAACTTGAATTAACAAATCAGTACATGTTGGAACTTGGCGTCACACTTGGCGAATTTGATGTGCTCGCGACTCTGCGTCGTCATGGAAAAAATGGCGTCTTGATGCCAACAGAAATAGCCGTGTTTGCAATGATCACACCGAGTGGTTTAACCAATCGGCTTTCTCGCTTAGAAAAAATGGGGCATATCGTCAGACTGAGTGACCCAAATGATCGCAGAATTTCACTTGTTCGCATCACCACCAAAGGTCGCAGAATTGCCGATCTTGGAATTGAGTTCGCCGCTCAACATTCAACCGACATTTTGGATGGAGTAAAGACTGCGGATCTTGCAGTCTTCAAGCGAGTGATAGATCAACTGACTCTGAACGTCGAAAACCAGACATCTTCAACTGCGCAAATAGGTGCATCAAGCAAATAGCTACCAGTAATTTATGAACTTACTTTAAGGCATTCACTAAATTGTCGAGCGTGACGCCCATATTGCGAAGGTTGTGAGTGGCACGGTCTTCAACTCCACTGATGTCCTTGCCGAATGGCGCAAATTGTTCCCAATGTGTTCCGGCAACCCATGCATGCGTCACACGACAGCCGCTTGATGTTGGTTCAATTTCAAACACCCAATCACATAAATGATTTTCTTTGTAATTGAGAACGAACACAAACTTCTTTGGTGCATCACAAACTTCGACACTCACCGTTGCCTGCCATGACTTGTCGCCATTCTTGTTGTTTCCTCTAAATTTTGCTCCAACTGCAGCACAAGTTGCGCCGTCGAGCCACTCGCCACCTAGGTTCTCGGGTGACCACTCACCCATGCGAGGCAAGTCGGTTACCAATGCCCACACTTTTTCTGGAATGGCTGAAACTTCTCGTACTACAGCAACGTTGTAAGTCATGAAATGTAACTTAGTCGCATCGGGGCTCGCGTAAAAAATTGTTTTTGCTGAGCAAATCCTTGATGCAGGTGACCGTTACGTACTTGGGATATAAGGAACTACATAGTCAGAGATACTTTCCCATAATGCAGCTTGGGCAGTTTTGGTATCACTTTTTTTAGTGCGCGGCGACTTGTGTGTTGGTCGAATCTCTCTATCAGACCAAAAAGACCCGCTCTTTCCTGGGAGCGGTTGAACGGCAGCCAGCCAAGCGATTGTGTCTGCACCTTCACTTGCCGAGCGCAATATTGGAGCAGTTACTCGTCGAAACCCTGGAATGCTTTCTTGCACTCCTGGAGTGTCTGCCCAGCCCGGATGCATCGCAACAAACTCTGTTTGGGACTCGCGTTCGGCCCACATTTCGGTCAGCGTTACTTGTGCTCGTTTGGCAATTGCATACTGTTTTGATCCAGCATATTTTTGAGCGGGCATCTCCAGAGTCTCACCGTTGTCAAAAACGGGAAGCCCACTGGTGTACATGCCACCTGATGACACAGTTACTACTCGACCTCCGGCCAACAGTGGAAGTAGCAGTGTGGTCATGAGGAATGGGCCAACCACATGTGATGCAACGGTTTGCTCAATTCCCTGCGGCGATATTTGACGAGTGTTTAACAATGCACCTGCATTGTGAACCAATACATCTACGTGAGCGAATTGTTGTTGTATCGCTGCGCATGCACTACGAACTGACTCAAGATCTCCCATTTCAGCCTGAACAAAAACAGGTTTGTTTCCAGTGCAAAGTGGCGCAATTTCGTCAATTACGCGTGCACACTTTTCTTCGTTACGCGCAACCAACACCAAGTTTGCTCCAGTGACTGCAAGTTGGCGGGCAACTTGTTCACCCAGCCCAGACGTTGGACCGGTGATTACGACAGTCTTGCCCCTTAAATCAAAATCTGAGATGGCTTGCCAATTGCCAATCAATTGACGAACTCTGTAACCAATTTTGGAAAACCCTGGCACTACAGCAGCATCAAGTGCCCTACTGATACATGAAGAAACCGTTTTAAGTTGAGTCATTCATTCAGTGTGCCATGAACACGTCACATCATCTCCTGCTGATTCCCTGAGGTGCCTTCACAAATGGTGTGATTCTTGGCATCTTCGTGTGACTAGAACTGGTGGTCGCAGTGTCCTTGCTTATTTTTCACTTTCCGTAAACTGGATCCGTGGAGAAACATCAGACTCTCATTCGACGCTGGGTGGCAGTGTTGTTCTCAGTGGTGTTCTCGATAGTCGTTGCCGTACTCTCTGGAAACTCCTACTCTGGTGCAGCAAAAATCGCTCCTCCGTCGCCGCCACGAATCACGCGCATCGATTCAATTCAAAAAAACAAGACGATCTATGACCTGCAGATATATTTTTCTGTCGCGAGTAACGGCAACAGCACAAGTAAGGCATCACTTATTTCCACTCTCGTTTCCGCTTCGGGCAAAACATGCAGTTCAAATGTCGGAAAGCAATCCTGCATAATTCGGGGATTTACAAAGAATACGACAGTGAATATCAGCGCAAAATCCAAAAACGCGGGAGGGTTTGGAGTGCCAAGTTCGACCGTGCGCTATTTGGTGGGCTCAAGTTCGTGGACAGTTGCCTCTCAGGCCCCAGCGACCACAACCAAAGTGGCCGTGCGTCCATATAGCGAGTTTGTGCCTTCGTCATATTCTTCAACTTCTGCAGTGCCTCTTGTCATTGCCCTGCACGGATATAGCTCATCTGGAAAACAACTAGAAAGTTTTGTCAACTTCAAGGCTGTTGCCGAACAACGCGGTTTTATTTTGGTTTCTCCCGATGGAACAGTTGATGCAACTGGTAATCAATTCTGGAACGCAACCGAGGTGTGCTGCAATTTCTTTTCGGAGGTTGATGATGATGCATACCTGATCTCTATTTTGAATGACATGGAATCCAAATACTCAATTGATCGCAAACGGATTTATTTTGTTGGACACTCAAACGGTGGCTTCATGTCGTATCGCATGGCTTGCAAACACTCCGACCGCATTGCCGCTATCGCGAGTCTCGCCGGTGCAACATTCCTCAGCTCGAGTGACTGTGGCGCAAAAAATCCAGTCAGTGTGCTGCAAATTCATGGTACGAGTGACGCAACAATTCTTTTCAACGGTGGTGCGATACTTGGCAAGCAGTACCCGAGCGCAACTGCTTCAGCTACCCAATGGGCAGCCTTTAACAGCTGCTCCAGCAACGCCGTACCACGCGCAGACAAACTCGATCTCGTGACCTCCATTGCAGGAAGCGAAACCTCAATCAAGTCGTGGAATGACTGTCGAAACGGAACCGAAGTTGAACTCTGGACACTCGATCAGGGCGTACATACGCCAGCCCTCAGCACTACGTTTGCCAGCAAGGTGTACGACTTTCTTGCGTCCCACCCAAAGTCGTGATTGAGATTCATTAAAAACAGCGACAGATAAGCAGTTGTTTATTGTGTTGAGTGCGGGTGTGTGCAACACACACCAAAGCCGACATTGATACTTGCGTCGCTGCGTTTATTTCCGCCCGCGAATCCTAAACGTTCTACGACTTGCGGATGACTCCGTCTTTCACAGCCGCTGCAGCGACGGCTGGTGCAACACGTTCAACGATTGATCTGTCGAACACCGATGGCACTACGAAATCTGGCGATAACTGGGCATCGGTTACCGACTCAGCGATGGCAATTGCGGCTGCCAATTTCATACCTTCAGTGATGTCCGTTGCATTTGCATCAAGTGCACCACGGAAGATGCCTGGGAACGCAAGCACGTTATTGATTTGGTTCGGATAGTCGCTGCGACCCGTTGCCATAACAGCAGCTAAACCGTCTACCTGCTCTGGACGAATTTCTGGGTTTGGGTTTGCCATCGCAAACACAATGGGGTTCTTTGCCATCGAGCGCACATCGGCAGCAGTTACAAGATCTGGTCCACTCACTCCAATAAAAACGTCCGCACCCTTCATAACGTCACTGATGGTTCCCATCTTTCGTGACGAGTTTGTATGTGCTGCGAACCATTCTTTGGCAGAGTTCATTTCACCTCTGCCGGTATAAATAGCACCCACACGGTCGCAACCAATGACATCGCCAATACCAGCATTAAGAAGAATCTTGCCAATCGCCACACCTGCAGCGCCAACACCAGCGATGACAACTGTGAGGTCTTCCATTTTCTTGCCGGTGATCTTCAATGAGTTCCACAACGCGGCCAGTGTTACCACTGCTGTTCCATGTTGGTCGTCGTGAAACACAGGAATGTCGAGACTCGCACGTAGTCGTTCTTCAATTTCAAAACACTCAGGTGCTTTGATGTCTTCCAAATTGATTCCACCAAATGTTGGCGCAATGCGTTGCACAAAATCAACAACTTCATCAGCAGTGCGAGCATTGATGCAAATTGGGAAGCCATTAACTCCACCAAACTCTTTGAACAGAAGCGCCTTGCCTTCCATGACGGGCATTGCACCCTCTGGACCGATGTCGCCAAGTCCAAGCACCGCAGTTCCATTGCTCACAATGGCAACGGTGTTTTTGCGAATGGTGTACTTATGTGAGAGCAACGGATCTTTTTCAATTGCAGTGCAGATACGAGCAACACCCGGCGTGTATGCCATTGACAAATCATCACGATCGTTCACTGGAGCCGTACTGATGACTTCAATCTTTCCAGCCTCATGCATGCGGAATGTTCGGTCCCACCAATCCAGAACAGTTACGCCATCAAGTTTTTGTACTGCGGCAACGACTGCATGTTGATGCTCTTCATTTCGACAATGCACAACAAGGCTGCGACGAAGAACCGGACCACGAACATCAAAACCGTCGAGAGCGCCAATGTTTCCACCTGCTTCACCAATAGCGGCACACAACCGCCCGAGGGTGCCGGGCACGTTCTCGAGCTGACAATCAAGGGCGATGGAAAATGCAGCGTTAGGGAGGGTAGACATATGACCCTCTACGCTACGGACTTCGCAAGCACCAAACTCCGTCGCCCATTCGAAATAGCCGAGTCCCCGAGGTGCCTCAAATGGCAACAGTGAGTGCGTCGTATTCGAAGACCCAATCAAGAATTGACATTCCTGGTGGCGCAAGCGAGAAAAACATATCTCGATCTCTTTGTTCTTGACCATC
The DNA here is from genome assembly GCA_046049195.1 of Actinomycetota bacterium. Lineage (GTDB taxonomy): Bacteria > Actinomycetota > Acidimicrobiia > Acidimicrobiales > Ilumatobacteraceae > UBA3006. The sequence goes on from JBJOEQ010000019.1 coordinate 19,424, forward strand.
CACCATGTGAAACAGATCACGATTCATCAATGATGACGTTTGCACTTGAGCTGTGCGGCCCTGACGTGCATTTTCATATCGACGAAGCGCAAGGGGCGCATCACTCGTGTCCGTATCAATCAGACAACGTGCAAGTACCACTGCATCTTCAATTGCCTGGCATGAGCCTTGAGCCATAAAAGGAAGCATGGGATGGCACGCATCGCCGAGCAATGTGGTTGTGCCAATTCCCCATTGTTCAAGTGGTTCGCGATCATATAACGCCCAGCGGAAAATTGGTTCTTCGACTCGGGCAAGCAGTGAAAGAAACTCAGGCGACCAACCTTCAAATCGTGCATACAGATCTTCCACTGTTCCTTGCTCTGTCCATGATTCGGTTTCCCACGAATCTTCAGGAGAGATACAGACCAGGTTGAGATGACTGCGATTGCGCCCAATGAAATAACTCACCACATGACGGTCTGGACCCATGCGGTTAGTGACATCAATCGGTAGATCTTCCACGAACTTGCGTGGGACCAATGCGCGATACGCAGCAGAGCCACTAAACCGTGGCTTATCTAGACCGCCAATACATGGACGAACTACGGAATGGATTCCATCGGCACCAATGACGATGTCAAAGGACTGTTTTGTTCCATCAGAAAATCGAACCACCGATGATGAGTCGCCTGGTTCTACCCCAACAACATGTGTGGAGAATTTCAGCGTCACATTTGTCTGTTGCGCCACCCCATTTCCAAGTATTTCAACTAGTTCATTTCGTGCAACGTTTGCCAACGGCTGTTGATGTTGCGACACAAAACTGTCGTCAAGGTCTGCCGTACGAAGTATGGAGTCATCTTCCCAACGGCGAAATACAACTCGTTGTGGATGCACCGCAATTTCTGAATATGCCCGACCAAGACCTAACGAATGTAAAAGTCGAGAAGCATTTGGGCTGATTTGTACACCAGCACCAATTTCTCTGATTCCTGCCGAACGTTCAAAGACAGTGATTTCATGAGAACTTTGTGAGAGTGCAAGAGCGGCAGTAAGCCCCCCAATTCCCCCACCAACTATTGCAATTTTCATAGTAAAGAGACTACGTCGTGTAGCGAATGCCTTGAGCCGTTTTCTCGTGTCGTCTCTCTTGTGTCATCCCATTTAGGATCGGATGAACTGACCCCCCTGATGAAGATCACTTTCTATAACTCCTAATAATTTCTTGAAAGGCTTTACACATGGCAACGACAGTTACTCTCACCGGCACTGGTGGCCCACCCATTACACCTGGTCGCGCAGGAGCCGGTGTGTTCGTGAAATATAACGATGTCGTTGTGCAATTCGATGCAGGTCGCGCCACGAGTAATCGGTTAATTGAAGCAGGTCTTCGACTCGCTGATCTAGATGCAGTGTTCATCACTCACATTCACAGCGATCACGTTTTTGGATTGGCAGAACTAGTTTTATCGAGATGGATTGAAACCCAATTTGATGAGGTAGCAACCCCACTGACCATTATTGCGCCGTCTGGAGGAGCTGCACGTTTCGTGAAACGAATGTTGGAACCATACGACGACGACATCCACATTCGACGCGAGCACATGGGATCACGCGAAGTAGTGCTTGATGCTCGAGAATTTCCCGCTTCATTCACCCCCGCAGAGGTGTGGGCTTCTGCAGATCGCGCAGTAGTGGTGGAATCCGTCGCTGTGCACCATGAACCAGTGCCAGATGCAGTTGCATACAAAGTCACCACGCCTGATGGCTCGGTAGTGATTTCTGGTGACACCCGCGTGTGCCAAGAAGTAGAAGATTTCAGTCGACACGCAAATGTCCTCGTTCATGAGGCATTTCGTCGCGCCCCGCTCGCGTTTATCATCGAACATATTCCCCGCATCAAGTCAATTCTTGATTATCACGCCGACTCAATTCCACTAGGTGCAATGGCACAACGCGCACAAGTGAACACTTTGATGCTCACCCATCTTGGGCCACCACCGCAAAACGAAGTCGACGAACAAGGGTTTGCAGACGACATTAAATCAGGTGGCTACACCGGTCATGTCCTAGTAGGTCGCGACCTCATGTCGGTCACGTTCTAACGATCCGTTATTCAACGCGCAGGCCAGAGATTGCGCGAGCAATCACCAGCTGCTGAATCTCTGATGTGCTGTCACTTTGTAAATGTCAGCCCTGCAAACTCGCCTGTTTGGCGCCAGGCGTCAAGAAATTCAAAGAACGCCACTGGGCCACCAGGGTGTCCACTGCCGTTGAACGTGTCGCTCTGGGACATTGGTTTGCCCTCGTTGTTGTAATAGCCAGGTGTGCAATCAGGATTTGCGCGAAGACCTCGCTTATTGCTCGTGATGAAGGTGAGCCAGTCATCTTGTGCAGTCTGCGTTGGCTCAACTTGCCGCATGTCGTTGGCCTCGGCGTGCGCAATAATGTCGGCGATTGCTAAGCCATTTTCTACATAGTTTTGCGGCACGTTGGCGATCTGATTTGCCCCTTGAGTGAAGCCAATGACGAACAAGTTCGGAAACTCGCGCACATGGATGCCGTGCATGCTGCGCATGCCGTTACCCCAATACTCGGACAGTGCTATGCCATTACGACCAGCGATGTCAAAGCCGCTGCGTCGCGAGTAACTGGTGCCGACTTCAAAGCCTGACGCAATGATTAGACAGTCAAGCGGATAATGCACACCTTGTACCCAAGCCCCGTGTTCATCGATGCGCTCTACACCTTTGCCGTCGGTGTCAATGAGATGTGTATTGGGATTATTGAATGACTGCAGGTACTCGTCATGAAAACATGGACGCTTACACAACTGGCGATACCACGGCTTGAGAGCATCTGCAGTGCGCTCGTCACCAACTATCGCGTCTACTCGTGAACGCACCTC
>JBJOEQ010000020.1:0-18187 GCA_046049195.1 Actinomycetota bacterium
ATCATTGCTTGTGCACTCGTTATCGGCGTTGGACTTGTTTTCGACCGCGTGATCGCTACAAAATCGGAATACTTAATTTTGACCGTACAGGTTCGCGGCGCAAGTCCTTCGTCACGACACCTCCTGGCAACCAGATCCGACATCCGCACAAGATGCCGACGCACTATCTCGCTATCAAATATGTCACTACTAAATGTTTCTTCGTGACCGATCGATTTCGAGTCAGAGTTTGGCTCTACTTCTCGTTCGTCAATGCCATTCGCAAGCTGATGGAGATGGGTTGCATGAGCGTCTCCTAGCAAATGTTTCAAAATCTGCAGATCAATGACAGCTATTTCAGCAACAGTCTTGATGCTTACGCTTTGCAATTTCGCAAGCGTGGCAGGGCCAACGCCCCACAGTGCTTCAACGTTGAGGCCGTGGATGAATTCTCGTTCCATGCCGCTCACGATTTGCACGACTCCGCGCCCTGGTCGCACACTCGCGTGATCGGCAATCGGCTTTGCCGTCTTCGATGCCAACTTTGCAACGAATTTGCTCGTTGCAACACCAACACTGCACACCAAACCCACTTCATCCAAGACCCGTTTTCGAATCGCTTTAGCGATTGCTACTCCGTCGCCAAGCAATCGTTGCGCTCCGGTTACATCCAAAAAAGCTTCGTCGAGCGATAGCCCTTCAACGAGCGGCGTGAAGTCTCGAAAAATGTCGAACACTTGCGAACTCACCTGCACATAGAGATCCATGTCACCAGGCAAAAAAATTGCATCGGGACACAATCTGCGCGCCCGCACTGACGGCATCGCCGAAAACACGCCGTACCTGCGCGCCTCATACGACGCGGCAGCAACGACACCTCGCTTCCCTTCACCCCCAACGACAACAGGTTTACCTCGCAGTTCGGGACGTTGGCGCAACTCCACCGCTACATAAAACATGTCCATATCAACATGCAGAATTGTTCGGGCTGGTTTCACGACAACAACTACGCTAATCGGGTGCCGCAAACCCCGAACGACAAGCGCACCCTGTCAGCGCTTCCATCACCTCGTGCGCGAGTCATCGCATTCGCCGGAGTATTGATTGCGGGTGCTGCAAGTGCTGCGATCGGATACTCGCTCGTTGACTTGCAGTGTGATGGCGAATGTTCCGTTGGCACAGGCATTGGTCTATTGCTCGGCGCAGTTTTTGGCGCAATCGGGATGTCGATCGTCAGTGTGTTAGTGCTGCGTGCAGTTGGAGAATGGCGCGAACTTGCCGACAACTAATCCACTCGCTTCTCAACTTCTGCACGTTGCAACCACGTTGGCCAAACAAGCCGGAGACATGGCACTCGATGGACGCCGCAATGGTCTGATAAATGTTCAAACCAAGTCAACCGCAACCGACATGGTGACCGAGTTTGACAAAGCATCCGAAGTACTGATCGTGCAAGGGCTTGCCATGTCGCGCCCAGATGATGCGATCATCGGCGAAGAGGGCGCGAGTCGTTCCGGCACAACAGGTATCACGTGGCATATTGACCCAATCGATGGCACCACCAACTTTTTTTATGACTTACCAACATGGGCGGTGTCGATCGGGGCTGTTGACGAACATGGATCGCTTGCGGGCGCGGTGTACATCCCTGCCTTAAACGAAATGTTTACTGCAGTTCGTGGTGGTGGAGCATTTTGTAACGGCGAGCCAATCCGCTGCAATCCACTCGATGACATTTCCAAAGCACTTGTCTGCACAGGTTTTAGTTACTTAGCCGAACACCGCACGGTGCAGGCCACCAGAGTTTCAAAGTTCATTCATCAAGTTCGCGACATCCGACGCTTCGGAGCAGCATCAATAGATATGTGTTTCGTCGCCTGTGGCAGGTTTGATGCATACTTCGAAGAAAACCTGCACTCATGGGACATCGCTGCTGGCGATCTAATCGCCCGCGAAGCAGGATGCCAAACTGGCGACTTTGCAGGTAATGCATTGCGTCCTGCCCAAGTATTGGTCGCCAATCCCAACATATTCAGCCAACTTGGCAATCTCATTTTGACTTCCAGCACCTCCGATCGGTAAGTATTAGGCCCATGGCGATTCGAGTCTTAACTGTTGAGGACGATGAGCGCATCAGAGCCTCCGTCAAACTTGCTCTCGAAGACGAAGGCTGGATCGTTGACGAGTCCCCGACAGGCGAGGACGCGATTGCAATCTTTCAAAGTACTCCTGCCGACGTCGTACTGATCGACATCATGCTTCCCGGCATCGACGGTTTTGAACTCTGTCGCACGCTTCGCAAATTGAGTGATGTCCCCATCGTCATGGTCACTGCTCGTGTTGACACTCATGATGTTGTCGCCGGGCTCGAGGCCGGCGCAGACGATTACCTCACCAAGCCTTTTGCACCGAAAGAACTCTCGGCCCGCATTCGTGCGCTATTGCGACGAGTGCGTCCGTCAGCACCTGGACATTCAAAACTTGTGTTCGGAAATCTTGAAATTATTCCCGACGAAGGCAAGGTAACGCTCGGTGGCAAAGATGTGCCGCTGACCAAAACTGAATTTCGTTTGCTGTGCGAATTAGCCCACGATCCAAACGGTGTGTTCAGCCGCGAAGTTTTGCTCGACAAGGTTTGGGGTCACGGATATTTTGGTGATGGACGTTTGGTTGACGTTCACATTCGCCGTCTGCGAATGAAAGTTGAAGTAGATCCAGCAGAACCAACACATGTGGTGACAGTTCGCGGGCTCGGCTATCGCCTGCAATCGTGACATTCGCACAGCCAACAACACGACCGCCCCGTTACCGGCGCACACGAGCCCGCCGAATCATTCGCAACACAGCACAGGCTCTGCTACCTCGTCGCATTGGCTTGCGCCACCGAATCCTCATCTCTTTCGGTGCTGGCGCAATGATCCTTTCGGCTGTCTTGGCGATCACCACATACGGTTTTACGCGCAGCAGTTTTGTCCAGCAACGCGAAACCGCCGAGATCAATCAAGCGTTTGCCAACGCCAAGCGCGTGCAGACCGACTTACTTGCCAACCCCGAGGACGCAATTGGCGCACTCGAGCAGTTTGGTTCTGCACAGCGGTTGCTCTTCAGCGGTGGAGTGTGGACAAGTAACTCAAGAGGTTTTACGCAGGCAGATGTTCCGACTGCACTGAAAACTCGAGTGGTCACAAATCTCAAAGCTGCACACATGATTATTGATCACGGTGTAAACGCTGCGCTTATTGTCGGTATTCCGCTCGAGCAAGCTAATGCTTTTTATTTCGAACTTGAAAGTCTTCGCCAGACCGAAGATGCACTACGCAGCGTCTTCATCGCTCTCATGCTTTCGGGTGCCATCACTACCGCTGTCGGTATTGGTCTCGGACTTCTTGTATCGGGCCGCACGGTGCGCCCACTCGTGCAAGCCGCTCAGGCAGCGAGCGCAATTGCCGAAGGGCGATTTGATACCAGGCTAGAAACAACCCAAGATCGCGACCTACAGATGCTTACCACTGCGTTCAACGACATGGTTGCCACGCTGCAAACGCGTGTAGAGCGCGATGCGCGATTTACATCCGATGTCAGTCATGAATTGAGATCGCCACTCATGACACTCGCGGCTTCGGCGCAAGTTATGCATTCGCGCCGCGACGAACTCCCCGAACGATCCCAAGCCGCTCTCGACTTACTCATCGGAGATGTCGCTCGCTTTCAGGGCCTTGTTGAAGACTTGCTCGAGATTTCACGCTTCGACGCTGGCGCAATTCGGCTCATCAACGAACCTCTTGCATTACTCGAGTTTGTTCGCCAGGCCATTGCGGTCAGTTCGCTCCCCCGCACCGATGTCATCTTCGCAGCAGAAACCGATCAGATATTGGTGCAGGGCGACAAGCGCCGACTCGCCCGCGTATTTGCCAACCTGATCGACAACGCCCGCATTCATAGCGGCGGCAAACCGAAGATCATCATTCAGTTCGCCGACGATGATCCAACAAAATCGCGTGTGTGGGTGATCGTCGAAGACGATGGAAGTGGATTGATAGATGGCGAAGAAGAAAAAATTTTTGAGCGCTTCTCGCGTGGAGGAACTGCAGGGCAACGCGCAGGGTCTGAAGGAGCAGGACTCGGTCTTGCACTTGCAGCCGAACATGTTGCGCTGCACTCAGGAAGTATCTGGGCCGAAAATAGACATGACGGCATTCGTGGTGCGAGGTTTATTGTTGAACTTGAGATCTTTGTACAAAATCAGCCATCCTTAGGCGCACAATCAAGCGCAGAGACAAGTTCATGAAATCGCGCATCAAACTCGCTCTCGGCATCATCTTGATTGTTGCCACGACGCTTTCGTCCTGCGGAGTCAACACCGATCAATTCCCACGCGATATTGACCCATCGCGTCAAACTGAGTTGAACGGCAAATAGATCGATGAATGTTGTGATCGCTATCGATGCCGGCACTACCGGCGTTCGCTCGCGCGCGATATTCACCGATGGTCGTGCATCGGTCTCGAGTTACGTTGAGTTTCCCCAATACTTTCCACAACCAGGATGGGTCGAACATGACGCACTAGAAATATTGTTCGCTGTTCGCCAAACGCTGAGCGCCGTAATTGCCCAACTTGCCACCCTGCCCGATGCCAAAATCGTCACGATCGGGATTACCAATCAGCGCGAAACCATCGTGGCATGGGACAAATCAACTGGAGTTCCTTTTGGTCGAGCAATCGTTTGGCAAGACCGTCGCACCGCCGAGAGATGCACCGAATTGTTGCCAATGCTTGCGACAGTTCGAGCTATTACGGGTCTCGTCCTAGATCCGTATTTTTCTGGTTCCAAAGTGCAATGGATGATCAAGAGTGGTCAGGCTCCGCGATCGGCGGACCTTGCTGTTGGCACCATCGATTCTTGGATTATCTGGAATCTCACCGGAGCAAAATCCTTTGTCACCGACCCATCCAATGCAAGTCGCACCATGTTGTTCGATATCAACAACATGCACTGGAGCGAGCAAATGTGCGACACCTTTGATGTGCCGCTCAATTCACTGCCAACTGTTGTGCCATCCAGTGGTAGGTGCGGCGTTACGCAGGGCTATACGAGTACAAACGATAAAGCCGACAAAACCGCCATCAATATTCCTGCCGGCATACCGATCTCTGGCATCGCAGGCGATCAACAAGCCGCACTGTTTGGTCAGGCATGTTTCGATGTTGGTAGCAGCAAGAACACGTACGGCACGGGCAGTTTCGTTCTGATGAATGTCGGCACCGAGTGCCCACCCCCAACCGATGGCATGCTCACCACCGTGGCGTGGGATCTTGGGTCAGGCAAGCCAACTTACGCACTTGAAGGTTCCATCTTCGTCACTGGAAGCGCAATCCAATGGCTTCGCGACGGACTCAACATCATCGACAATGCAGCACAAGTCGGACCTCTTGCAGCGTCGGTTGCAAACAGCAGCGGAGTTGTTGTCGTGCCGGCATTCACCGGTCTTGGCAGTCCGTGGTGGGACCCATATGCACGAGGCATCATCTGCGGCATTACCCGCGGCACCACCCGTGCACATATCGCTCGTGCTGTTGTCCAATCAATGACGTTTCAAACGCGCGACGTGGTTGAAGCAATGGTTCGCGCAACAGGAGTTCCTCTCATCGACATGCGAGTCGATGGCGGTGCAGCCGTCATGGACATGATGTTGCAGATGCAAGCAGACCAACTCGGAGTCACCGTAGTGCGGCCAAAAGATTTGGAAACAACAGCACTCGGTGCTGCTTACCTGGCAGGTTTGGCTGAAGGTGTCTTTCCAACACTGCAGTCAATCACCGAGTCGTGGCAACTCGACCGCACGTTCACGCCAGAACCCTCGCCGACCACTGCGAGCGAATACGCATTGTGGAGTCGCGCTGTGCAACGCAGTCTCAATTGGGCGCAAGACTCTCACTGATTCGTTGCGAGATACGTTCGGCCATCATCACTACGGGAAGATGTGTATTGCCGGTGGGCAGGTCAGGAAAGATTGAGGCATCGCAGACCCACACATGGCTATAACCAATCACTTTGCCACCCGTGTCCACTACTGCATCTTCATCGGTAACAGCGCCCATCTTGCTCGAGCATCCAATATGCGAATACGACCCAACGTTGTCGAGCAACCAACTCTGCATGTTGTCGGTTGTCAATTCATTGCTCACTGAGTTTGTGATGCCAGCGAACGATCGACCCTCAACCATGGTCGCGAGCATCGACGTTGCCTCGGTCATTGCACGCATATCGCGTTCATCGCTCAACAGGTTGAGATCAATCTTTGCGTCTGTGATGCTGCCGGTCGAGTACACGCGCATCACCGCTGCAAACATTGCGCCGTGCATTCTGTCGTACGTAGTTGTGTGGTTCAGCGGCAATAAATGGATATTTCCTTTTTCAGTTTGGTTATTTTCATCGTGCTTTCCAGTTGGCGTAGATGTAGTTCGTAATAATGCCGATATCGCGTAGCGTGCTTCGCTTGGCTCTTTCAATGCAAGAGTAAAAGCAACTGCTGGATGATCTTTTACTCCAAGCCCAATGCCACTTCGTTGAATCTTGGTGCGCAACAAAATCTGTGGCGTTGCAATGGCCCCCGCGCACACCACCACAGCATCAGCATCAATGTCGCTTCTGTTTGCCAAGCGCACACCCACCACATCATTTCCATTGATATTCAGTCGATCAACTGTCGAGTTGCCACGGATCTCTAGGTTGACTCGCGATCTCGCTGGTTCAAGATAGATGTCGTTCACTGACGCGCGCCGACCACCCACACACGTCAGCGACACCGCCCCAACTCCACGCAGAGCGAGTGGCGCCGTGCTCAAGTCGTCGCGCCTTTCAAATCCCAAATCTGTTGCGGCTTCTACAAGCGCCCGGTCTACATTTCCCCACTCGCTCTGAAGCGTGGTGAAGAGAGGTATTGGTAAGTTTGCAAACACAGGTGCAACATCTCGCCACGACCAACCCTCACAACCCAAGTCGCGCTCCCACCTGTCGTAATCACTTGCCATGCCCCACATGCCAACCATTGCATTTACCAACGAGCTTCCGCCCGTTCCAGTTCCCCGCACATAGTCACTCAGACCTTGACTTGCAGTTCGACGCACGGGTATGTGCAAATTTCTGTCTGCAACTTCTAGTGCCTCGACAAAATCGGTGCTCCGTATTCCCATCGCTTCGCGTGCACTTGGCACATCTGGCCCAGATTCCAACAACAACACATCAATATTTTGGTTTTGCGACAAACGTGCCGCTATGACCGCTCCAGCGGAACCAGCCCCCACAACAACAACCCTCATTCGCGTCACGACGGGCCGACTATTCATTACTGTGTTTATAGCGCATTTTTTAGCGCGCTTTTTTGCGCCTAATCGATATTTGTTGCGACTGGCAAACCTTGCAAATGCGCATGATCGTTGTAACGCATCAACGCCCAGTGATCAGCTCGAATCTCCACCAGCTCGGTCAGCGAGCAATTTTTAGTGTGCATCTCAAATGCGCCCGTTTGCGGAGTCTTCAGAAGTCGTCGGATCACTGCGTCCACCACGCCGCCGTGGCACGCCACAACGATTGTCTTCTCGTAGTGCTCTTTCACCACTTTGTCGAATGCGGTAGCCACTCGTGAATGAAATTGCGCGATTGTCTCGCCACCAGGAAAAAATACTGCGTTTGGATCTCCGCCCCAATTGGGTCTCCCATGCTTGGCCATAAAATCCACATACGTCATTCCGTCGCATTGCGGACCAGGATCATGCTCGCCAAATCCAGGATCAACATTGATCTCGAGTCCTGCAAATGCTGGCGCAATAATCTGCGCCGTTTCTAGTGCCCGCGGGTATGCACTCGAATACAACACATCGGGAACAATCTCTTGAGTCGTCTCGAGACGTTGGCGCAGGGCATCGGCCTGTCGCTCACCCAACGGCGATAGCCCAGTGCACGAACGCGGACCGCCCAACACTCGGTTAACAGTGACAACCGATTCGCCATGGCGAACCAAAATGATTCTGGTCAAACTCACGCGAGTTTCTCGACGAACGCTTCAAGTTGTCGCAAGTTGCGACATTCGTACACGCCATCCGTAAAACTGCCGTATTCTCCGACTATCGAGTCACCGGTATTCCAGTAGCTTCGGGGTTCTGGGTTCAGCCAATACACATGGCGTCCGCGCTTTTGCATTTCCTTGATCACCCACGAAGACGCAGCGTGATAGTTATTTCGAGCATCGCCCAACAACAAAATTGTTGTCTTCGGATTGATGTCTTTTCCATAGCGCTCCCAAAAAACTTCAAACGCGTGGCCATAGTCGCTGTGTCCGTCAACCCACACCACATCGGCTTCGGTGTTGACACGATGGATGGCATCGCTGATATCGACATTTGATTTGAAGTAATCCGTTACTTCGTCAATGCCGTCGATAAACACAAACGATCGCACTTTCGAAAACTGTCCCTGAATCGCGTAAACCAACATCAACGTAAATCGAGCAAACGCAGCGACGCTTCCGGAAATATCGGCAACCACCATCAGCTCAGGTTTGGATGGGCGTGGATACTTAAACTTTGGATCAGCGGGTACTCCCCCATAACTCAATGAGCTCCGAACTGTTGCACGAAAATCGAGTGGACCACGTCGACCATGTCGGCGCTTGCGTGCAAGTTTTGCCGCCAATTTGCGAGTAAGAGGCTGCAACGCCTTCTTCAAACTCAGCATCTCTTCTTTGTTGGCATGCATAAATTCGACGTCTTCGGGCAACGGTTTACGCAGTGTCTTGGCCATCGCCTCGGCGCCCCGATCAGCCACTAGCCGTCTGCGAATTTCTGCTTCAACTTCTTGCTTAAATTGTTCGATCCTGCTCTCAAACTCATCTTTTTCAAGACGCTCTTCAAGTTTCGTCAACTCTTGAGCAGCCTGATCGCGGTTTGCTTCCATCAATTTGTCGAGCATGTTGTCGAGATCCAGATTGCGCAACGTGCGATACAAGTAATACGTTCCACCCACAGGTCGTCCAGGTTCCATCCCCGCAAAACGCTGCACCGACTGACGAGCAAGTGCTCGCATCATCGCTTGATCGCCGTTCATCAATGCCTGCATCAGCATCTGAGCAATCTCTTCGGGAGTAAGCGAATCCATACCGCCACCACTTCCGGCAGCACCATCGCCTTGCTGTTGCATCTCTTGCTCTTCGCGCCACAACTCTGCTTCGGCGTCACTCATGTCGCTAGGAATTTGATGTTCTGGTCCGCGCAACGAAAAGTAGACCTCAAAGATGGTTTCAAATGCGCGCCAGTGCGAGTTGCTCTTTACAAGAGTCGCAGCCAACGCATATTTAAACGCCTGGCGATCCTCAATGGGGATCTCTTTAACGGCTTCCATCGCATCTAGGTTCTCCGTCAAACTGACAGGCAAACCTGCTTTTCGTAATTCAACGATGAAACCCGACATCAAATCGAGCACGGTCATATTATTTTGCCTTACTTGTCGACCGACAGTTCCTTGGCTGCCTTCGTAATATCGGTCTGGTATTTGAGCAAGATGTGCAACGTATCTTTCGCTTCTTGAGCGTCGATATTTTCAATTCCCATCAACATCAGTGTGCGTGCCCAGTCCAGGGTCTCACTCACGGATGGTGCTTTCTTTAAATCCAGTTGACGAATGCTGCGAACGATGCGAGCAATCTGGTCGGCCAAGTTCTGCGTGATATCCGGAACCTTGGTCAACACAATTGCTTTCTCGCGCTCCATGTCTGGATAGTCAATGTGCAAGAACAAGCAACGGCGCTTCAGTGCTTCCGATAGTTCGCGGGTGTTATTGGAAGTCAAAAACACCATCGGTATTTGCTTGGCTGTGATTGTTCCCAGTTCAGGAATTGAGACTTGATATTCGGAGAGAATCTCGAGCAGCAATGCCTCGGTCTCAATCTCGACACGGTCCACTTCGTCGATCAACAGCACGACAGGGTCTGGACTGCTAATTGCCTCGAGCAATGGACGAGTCAACAAAAACTCTTCGCTAAAGATGTCATCTTGCACCTGCGACCACGAGTCGCTGTTCTTGTCAGCCTGGATACGGAGCAGTTGCTTTTTGTAGTTCCATTCGTAGAGTGCCTTCGACTCGTCTAGACCTTCGTAGCACTGCAAGCGAATGAGCCGCGCGTTGAGCATCTCGGCAACACTCTTTGCCAACTGGGTTTTTCCCGTTCCTGCTGGCCCTTCAACCAAAATTGGCTTGCCCAATCGCTGCGCAAGAAACACCACTCCAGCAATGCCATCATCCGACAAATAGTGGACCTTTTTTAGTCCATCGCGGACATGTTCAACTGATTCAAATCGATTTTCCATTTGAGCAACCCTAGCGTTTAGTCGCTGCTGCATTCCTGCTAGACGATCTACGATATGTACACATGCTTGATCTTGGTCGATCCAATCTCGTTGTCGCCACAGGCACCGCTCTATCTCGCATTACGGGACTTGCCCGAATCATCATTTTTGGGGTGATCATCGGCCAGTCGGCACTTGCTGACGCATTTGATGCTGCCAACAACGCGCCCAACTCAATGTACGAACTCCTGATCGGCGGTGTCTTGGCTGCCAGCCTTGTGCCGTTGTTCACTTCAATGCTCAACGACGATCAAACGACCAGCGAGTCAAAGCACGGCACTGATGCAATCATCAGTATCTCGCTCCTCATTCTTGGCGCAATCACGCTCATCTCGATCTTCCTAGCCCCCGCAATATTTCATCTGTTCTCAATTCACCCTGCGTCAGGCGTCGATGCCCAAGTTTTTCGCAAGGCAGGCACGGCACTCACACGCATCTTCGTTGTGCAAATATTTTTTTACGGAGTGAGTGCACTGTGCTCGGCACTACTCAACGCAAGGCGCCGCTTTTTTGCAGCAGCCTGGTCGCCTGTTGCAGCCAATGTCATCGCCATCTTTTTTCTGTTATCAATTGGCTTCAACACCCAGCCAGCAATCACCGACGTATTGAGCGAATCGACACTGATGTGGCAACTTGGCCTCAGCACCACAGTTGGCATCGCAGTCATGACCCTTATTCAAGTAGTGGCGGTGCGCCGCAGCGGCATTGCATTCCACTTCAGTCCGCAGTTTTCCCATCCCGCAGTACGCAAACTCATCCAACTCTCACTCTGGACATTTGGTTATGTGGTTGCCAACCAAATCGCTCTAGTCGTGATCAAAAACCTTGCATCGCCAGGCAGTGGCCTAGTTGATGCCTATTCAAAAGCATTCATTTTGTTTCAGCTTCCCCATGGTTTGCTCGCGGTTTCAATTGCAACCACATTCCTCCCCGACCTAGCCCGACTTGCTGCCAACAGCGATCACACCGCATTCGCCAACCGCATCAGTCGCGGCATCACACTGACTGCACTCTTCACGATTCCCGCCTCGTTTGGTTTGTTTGTACTTTCCAAACCCATCATCGGCTTGGTGTTGCAACACGGAAACTTTTCAGCACAAGCAACGGTCAACACCGCTAGGGCACTCAGCGGTTTAGCGCTCGGACTTACTGGATTTTCTGTATATCTCTTTGTGTTGCGCGGTTTCTATGCCCAGAACAATACTCGAACTCCGTTTTTCATCAACCTCATCGAAAACGCAATCAACATCGTTCTTGCCATCGTGCTCGTCGATCGCTATGACGTACTGGGTCTCGGTATTGCATTCTCGATTGCCTATGTCATCAGCGCAGTCATCGCCACCGTCGTACTCGCATCAAAAAACCAATCCATGCGTCTTGGTGGTCTTGCAATTGACGTACTACGCATCATCGTTGCCGGCGCTGTCATGGCCGTTGCCGTCAAACTTGGTTGCAACACAATTAGCTCTGCAGTAAAACCGGTAGTCGGAATAGAGGCGTTGACTCGCGTGCTCGTCGGCATCATCATTGGTGGTGTCACGTACATTGCAGCACTCGCACTACTCGGCGAGCCACACTTGCGTAGCTATTGGTCGACGAGAACAACCAAGTCGTCGCGATGAACAAGCTCGGCCACAACACCGTCGGGTAGCTCAGCACTCTTACGACCTGCTGCAGCGCTTGCTTGCACAGCACTTACGCTGACCATGCCACGTGCAAACACAGCACCACTCATGTCCTGGATTTCAACGGTGTCGCCTTCTGCGAAGTCTCCGTGCACTTCAGCCACACCGGCATGCAATAACGACGTGTTGCGCTCGATCAGCGCTTGCTTCGCGCCATCGTCAACAACAATCACGCCACTCTGCTGAGCAGCAAAAGCGATCCACAACTTGCGGGCCGAGAGGTTTCGGTTATGTGGCAAAAATTGTGTGCCTGCACCTGGTGTTTGAGCAAGCGCTTGCACTACAACATCAGTCTTTGTCGCATCAGCGATCACTGTTCGCACACCCGACCACGACGCGATGCGTGCAGCTGACAATTTGGACGACATACCACCACTTCCACGTGCGGTGCTACTTGCACTGGCTCGTACTGACAGCAACGGATCATCTGCAGCAACCTGCTCGATGAATGTTGCTGAGGCATCAATGCTTGGGTCCGACGTGAACAATCCAGCGATGTCGGTCAACAACACCAACACGTCGGCACTCACGCTGTGTGCCACCAAAGCAGCAATGCGGTCATTATCACCAAAGCGAATTTCGTCGCTAGCAATCGCATCATTTTCATTTATGATCGGGACGCAACCCAATTCCAACAAGCGCACAAGGGTTTGTCGTGCATGCAGGTATTGCGTGCGGTCAATAAAATCGTTTGGTACCAACAGCACTTGAGCGCCAACCAAACCATGCGTGGCCAAATGTTCGTTGTACTTATTCATCAACTGACTTTGTCCAACAGCAGCAAGCGCCTGCAGAGTCTGAGTGTCGGTTGGGCGCTGAGCCAAACCGAGTGCACCTACACCCCCTGCGATTGCACCAGACGTAACAACGATTACTTCGTTGCCCTCGCTCCGCACACGAGCCACCTGCTCGCACAATGCACGAATTGCTTCGTTCTTGATGGCGCCGTGCTCATCAGTTACTGATGATGTCCCAATTTTTACAACGATTCGCATCTCTACGTCTCCGGTGTGTACTCGAAACTAAAGGCCCCAATATGCACAACTGCTCCATCACTTGCTCCGGCTCGCGACAACAGACGTGCCACGCCCAGTCGCTTGAGTCGCTCATCAATGTAGTTAAGAGCGTCAGGCGTCGACACATCACTTAAGGCAACCGACCGCTCAACATCGCGACCAACCAATCTAAATTCGTTGTCACCCATGCGCTCAATATGCGTGCCTTCTGGCTCTGGGCGAATTACCACCGATGACTCTTGGGAAGGCACGAGCGTGCGTGCGCGTTGCACCAGCTCTGCAAGTGCCCCCAATATTGGTCGCACGCCATCACCGGTCACAGCCGACATCCGTTGGCCCTTCCATGCAAGCATTACTTCTTCGGTTGCTGCATCTGTTTTGGTTCCAACAACAATGCGTGGTCGCTCGAGCAACTCTGGCTGATAGGCCTGCAACTCTTGCAACAAAATTCGCTCTTGCTCATCGGCAGACACTTCGTCCATCGGTGCAAGGTCCACAAGCACGCACAATACGCGAGCACGCTCGATGTGGCGCAAAAACTGGTGTCCGAGTCCGCGACCTTCGCTAGCACCTTCAATAATTCCTGGAATATCAGCGATGATAAACTCACTTGAACCGCCCATGCGCACGACGCCAAGGTGTGGCTCAAGCGTGGTAAATGGATAGTTAGCAATTTTTGGTTTTGCTGCGCTCACTGAACTAATAAATGTTGACTTGCCAGCGTTTGGAAAACCAACAAGTGCTACGTCGGCCATCAATTTGAGTTCAAGTTTTAGCCAGCGGTCTTTGCCATGCTCGCCTTGTTCAGCAAATTTTGGTGCGCGCCTACGGTTCGACAAAAAGCGCGCATTGCCTCGTCCACCCTGACCACCTTTGGCAGATTGCCAGCGAGTGCCGTTGACAGCCAAGTCGGCCAAAATTTCGCCCGTGTACATATCGCGCACAACGGTGCCTTCAGGAACCTTGATGATCATGTCTTCGCCACGGCGGCCGTGCAAATCCTTGCCCATTCCGTGCACGCCATCGCCTGCCCGTCTGTGGGGGTGATCGCGAAAAGCTAACAACGAAGCAACGTTGTGATCGGCAACAAGCCATACCGAACCGCCGTCGCCACCATCGCCGCCGTTTGGACCACCAAATGCAACAGGGCCTTCACGCCTAAAACTGACGCAGCCTGCACCACCGTCGCCACCGCGGACGTTTAATTGGGCTTCATCGACAAAGGCACTCATAGGGGCTGTCAATCCTACTAGTACACCATCCACGTATCGTGTAGTTATATGACATCTGAACCAATTTCGCGCAGCGTCGCATGGGCTCAAACAATGGACGGCTTTGCGTCAGACGATCAGATTCGTTTCGCACACAAAGACTCGTGGTCTGGCCCTGGTCAAAGGCAAATCATTGATCGCGCCGAGCGCGAGTCGCGCGAAGACTCGACTCTTGCACCGCTTGCTACACGTGCATTCGGTGCTGGCAATCGTGCGCATGCCATAGAAGCAGATCCATTTCGCACCTGTTTCGAGCGCGACCGCGACCGCATCTTGCATGCCTCAGCATTTCGACGTCTTGCAGGCAAAACTCAAGTGTTTGTGTTTCCACAAGATCACCAACGCACTCGCCTCACGCATGCTCTCGAAGTTGCCCAAGTCGCAACGTCGGTTGCACGCGCACTTGGGCTCAATGTTGCACTCACCGAAGCAATTGCACTCGGTCACGACTGCGGTCATGGTCCGGGTGGTCACGCATCCGAAGATGCTTTGAGTCCATTTGTTCCCCAGGGTTTTGATCATGCTGTTTGGGGCGCAGACGTCACCTTGGTCCCACTCAACTTGTGCATCGAGACCCTCGACGGCATTCGCAATCACTCGTGGTCACGTCCTGCCCCAATGACACCTGAAGGCGAAGTTGTTTCATGGGCCGATCGCATCGCTTACGTGTGTCACGACTTTGAAGATGCTGCAGCGACTGGAATTGTCACCTTCGATCAACTTCCAGAACAAGTACGCACATATTGCGGCACTGCTCGCTCACAACAACTTCGCTCATTTATTTCATCGATGATCGCGGCAACTGCTGCAACCGGTCGTATTGGCATGCAGCCGCAACAAGCCGACGCTCTCGCAGAGTTTCGTCGCTTCAACTACGACAACATTTATATGCGTGATGCCTCTCGCAATCAAGCAAAGTCAGTTATAGATTTACTGCAAGCACTTGTCGAGCACTATGCGAGTCATCCGCATTTGGTGCTCACCGACAGCGATCAAGATGCCAGCATTGCCAAACACATTGCGCCCGCTCATTCAACAGAAGCACTGCACAACGCAGTTGCATATGTTGGCGGCATGACCGACAGGTTTGCATGCCGACAAGGCATAGCACTATTGGGTTGGGACGCGAGCAGACTCCCTCAGGGAATCGATACGAATTAAATGTTTGGAATGACGTCGACGACCTTGCGGCCACGACGCTCACCAAACTTGACACTGCCGTGCGAAAGCGCAAACAGTGTGTCGTCTTTGCCAATGCCCACGTTGTTACCTGGGTGCACTTTTGTGCCGCGTTGACGAATCAAAATTGTTCCTGCAGTGATCTTTGTGCCGTCAAATACTTTGACGCCGAGTCGTTGCGCGTTCGAATCGCGACCGTTGCGGGTTGAACCGCCACCCTTGGTTTTCGACATGAGAATTAGCCTTTCTGAATGTTGGTGATTTCAATCACCGAATACTTTTGGCGATGACCAAAACGACGACGCTGGTTGGTACGACGCTTGTAAGTAAAGCCGTCGATCTTTGGGCCAGCAGCAATGCCCATGACTTTTGCGGTTACGGACGACTTAGCGAGCTGTGCGGGAGTGGTCAAGATGGTTGAACCGTCCACGAGCATGATCGGGGTGAACTTCACCTCTGAGCCCTCTTGAGCATCGAGCAGTTCGACATGGACCTGTTGGCCCTTGGCGACCTTCTCTTGCTTGCCTCCGGATGCGATAATTGCGTACATAAGAAGTCCCTACTCTATCCCTTTGGTTACCAGTAACCCAACCACCGGTTGGGGGTTATTTAGTCAAGCATTGACAGATCGAGCGTAAATCCGCGACTGTCGCAAACTGCGCAGGCATCGGCAAAACTCGTCAACAATCCTTCTCCAATGCGTTTTCGGGTCATCTCCACAAGACCAAGTTCCGAAATCTCAAATACTTGAGTGCGAGTCTTATCTCGCGCAAGCGCATCTTTGAACGACTCAAGCACCTTGCGACGGTTTTCCCTGATCTCCATGTCGATGAAGTCAATGACGATGATGCCGCCAATGTCGCGTAAGCGCAATTGTCGCGCAATTTCTTCTGCCGCTTCAAGGTTGTTGTAGAAAACAGTCTCTTCCAGGTTTGACTTACCAACGTTTTTGCCCGTGTTGACATCGATCACTGTGAGAGCTTCGGTGTGCTCAATGATGAGCGAACCACCAGAAGGCAGCCACACTTTCTTGTCAAGCGCCTTGAGCAATTGCTCATGCACGCGATATTGCTCAAAGAGTGGAAGCTCGTCGGCTGCAGGGTTGTACAACTCGACACGATCGGCAAACTCTGGATTAAAGGCCTGGATGTAGTCGCGCACTTCAGCAAACAACACTGGGTCATCAATCACAACGCCGCGGTACTCACTTGTAAATTCCTCACGAATTACGCGCACAGCGAGCGGCGGCTCACGGTAAAGCAATGTTGGTGAGTTTGCTTTTTCTGCCGCACTACGAATTGCATCCCACTGAGCAAGCAGCCTGGTCATGTCTGTTGTCAGTTCGTGCTCTGTCGCATTCTCTGCGGCCGTACGCACGATAATTCCGTGCTGCTCTGGTTTGATTCGATCAAGAATTCCGCGCAATCTTCGGCGCTCGCCTTCTGGCAATCGCTTCGAAATTCCGTATGTTCGTGAATCTGGAATAAGAACAACAAAACGTCCAGGCAGCGACACTTCTTGTGTTAGACGACCACCCTTTGCGGCAATCGGATTCTTAGTCACTTGGCACAAAATCAACTGACGCGCTTTCAGCACTTGCTCGATGCGTGGGTCTGCGCCTTGTTCAACAACATCTTCTTTGTCAAACTGCACATCGCCGCGATACAACACTGCATTTTTTGGCGTGCCGATATCAACAAATGCGGCTTCCATACCTGGCAACACATTTTGCACGCGCCCCAAATAAATGTTTCCGTGAATCTGTGAGTCGTCGTCGGCTGGTCGCGATACATAATGCTCAATCAGGCTTCTGCCCTCAAGCATTGCAACTTGCGTGAAGTCTGGTCGCACTTGCACACACATCAGGTAGCGACCAACAGCCTTGCCATTGCGCTCTTTGCCCTTACGGCGCTCCATCAATTCTGCATCTGTGCCCGGTGTTGTATCACGGTCATCTGTGCGATTGCTTCGACCACGGCGGTTACGTCCACCTCGTTTGCCCCCACGACGGCTCTTATTGCGCTCGCCAGATTCTGATGATTTGTCGGCGTTGTCGCTTTGCTGAGCACCCTGCTTCGATTGCTTGGCAGCCTGCACTGCAGGCGAGGTCGATTGAGCACTTGGTGGCGCTGGACGAGTGTCGCCAATCTGTGGCTTTCGCACCAAAGCCTCGCCTGCCACTTCGGCCGACATCATTCGACCCTCAGTTGGCGGGTCTGGCAGCTCAAGCGGCTGGCGCTGAACCCGAGGTGGCTGCTGGACGCGAACAGTGGTCAGCGTCTCGTTCTCGCCACCAAGATCATCAGTGTCATTTTCGTCGTCTTGGACGGAGTCGTTATGCGCCATGTTGCTATTTGCGGCTTGAGTTCGTGTGCCACTGGCACTTGTGCGATTGCGATTTCGGCCTCCGCGGCGACCACGACGGCGCTTTTTGGCAGCAGCAATTGCCGCAGTCGACTCTGGGCTGAGGGCAGGTCGCTGCGCCGGAGCATCACCATTTGGCGTGCTACTGGTCGGCGCGCCACCACTCGGTGCGTTGTCGACAGAATTGCCTGAATACTCGGGCACAGGTGCCCCTGGAACTACTTCACTCATGTCTTGCTCGTTTCCTTGATGAGATATCGCACCGAGGTGGCAGCATTGCCGTCCACGTG
>JBJOEQ010000021.1:0-5757 GCA_046049195.1 Actinomycetota bacterium
CATCGCGAGTATCGCATTTGGTTGCAATGTTGTTGCAAGCGACGTGTATAGCGAAGGCATCACCAAGATCACGGCAGCCGACATCGCAATTGCAAAGCGCTTGGGTTATGCAGTCAAGTTGCTGGGCGTCACCGAGTTTGACAAAGCATCTGGTGCAGTGTCGGTGCGCGTGCACCCTGCAATGGTCTCGATGCAGCATCCACTCGCATCAGTGCGCGAAGCTTTTAACGCGGTTGTAGTTGACGGCGAAGCATCGGGCTCGCTCATGTTTTATGGTCGCGGCGCGGGTGGAGACCCAACTGCATCTTCGATACTCGGCGACGTGATCGACGCATCAATCAATCTCAACAAGGGCGCGCATGCAACGCTTGGCGTGCTGAGTGCTCCAAAGTTGCAACCAATGTCCGACACATCGTGTGAGTATTTGTTGCCACTCGAGGTTGCCGACAAGCCAGGCGTATTGCACGCAGTTACCGGTGTTTTTGCTCGCCACGATGTGAGCATCCGTGCGGCCGAGCAAGACGGCATTGGCCACGGCGCACGACTCGTGTTTCTGACGCACAATGCAGGTGAGGCCGCAATGCAAGCATGCATCACCGAATTGAAAAAACTCGATGTGGTCATGCATGTGGGTGGCCTCCTGCGGGTCATCGCCGACTAAAATATTTTTCGTATGCGTTACATCTCCACACGCGGTCGTGCCCCAGAGTTGGGTTTTTGTGACGCACTTCTTGCGGGTCTCGCAACAGACGGCGGTTTGTATGTGCCTCAAACATGGCCAACCGTAAACGCACCAACGAGTGGCAGTTATGCCGACCGTGCAGCAGCAATCATGCAGCCTTTTATTGGTACCGATATTGATGCACCAACCATGGTGCGCCTCAGCCGCGAAGCGTATTCGTCATTTAGACATCCAGATGTAGTGCCACTGGTGCAAATTGCACCTGAGCATTACTTGCTCGAGCTGTTTCACGGCCCAACACTTGCGTTTAAAGATGTGGCGTTGCAACTCATTGGCAAACTATTCGATCATGTACTGAGCCAACGCAATCAGCGAGTGATGATCGTTGGTGCAACCAGTGGTGACACTGGAAGCGCAGCAATTGATGGCGTCAAGTCGTGCAACAACGTCGACATTGTGATTTTGTATCCGCGTGGTCGGGTGAGTGATGTGCAACGCAGGCAGATGACCACAGTTAATGCACCAAATGTGCACACCGTTGCCATCGACGGCACGTTTGATGATTGCCAAGATTTGGTCAAGGCCATGTTTAATGACGCGCCATTTCGTGAGGCCAACAATTTGTCCGCCGTCAACTCCATTAACTGGGCACGCGTCATGGCTCAGACCGTCTATTACTTCACTGCGCTTCAAGCGTTAGGTCGGAGCGCATCATTTAGCGTGCCTACTGGCAACTTTGGCAACGTGCTTGCAGGCTGGATCGCAAAACAGATGGGCGCACCGATCGAAAAACTGATTGTCGGATCAAACAGCAACGATATTCTCACCCGATTCTTTGATACGCATGCGATGCAAATGACATCTGTTGTGCCAACACTCAGCCCAAGCATGGACATTCAGGTCTCATCCAACTTTGAGCGTTTGTTGTTTGAGATGAACGATCGCGATGGGGGAGCAACCGCTCAACAACTCGATGCGTTTCGTGCACAAGGCAAGTTGTCGGTTGAACCAGATCAATACGCATCATGGATTGCGCCGATGTTCCGTGCGCACCGAAGTGATGACGCCGAAACATTGTCGGTGATGAAGCGCATGCACCACGACCACGGCATGTTTGTTGATCCGCACACTGCAGTTGGTATTGCGTCAGCAGAGCATTGCGCCGAGCCTGGCGTGCCCACAATTACCTTGGCAACTGCACACCCGGCCAAGTTTCCTGACGCAGTGAAGAAGGCAACAGGCGTAGAGCCACCGTTGCCAGAGCACCTGTCAGACCTCATGGAAAGAGCCGAGCAAATTGTTGACTTGCCCAATGATCTGCAAGCAGTTGAGGCCTTCGTCGCCGCACGCCAGCGTGGCTAACAAGCCCATTAATGAGCCTCATCTACATTGCATGTTGTAAATAGCAAGCGATTGGGGCTACTCTACATATGGCTCGGATTCCCGAGTGAAGCCCCCGCAAACCTGCGACGTTGATTTTCGCGTGACGCATCTGCGGTCAGATGGGCAACTCACATTTGTGTGAACGCCCTTGAAAGTAGGACCAATGGCCAGTGGAGCCCTTGAAAAAACCGCATTAGAAGCCAAAGACCGCGAGCAACTGACAGCAATTGCGTCAGCACTCGGCGTCAAGTCGGCATCGCGTGCAAAAAAGTCAGAACTCATCGACATGATCCTTGAGCAAACAAAGCCTGCAGCACCAACACCGGTTGCTGCCAAGCCAACGTCGCGAGTTGCTGCAAAGACCCCAGCCCCAGCCGCTGCGCAACCAGCACTTGGTGCAGGTGGCGAACCACTTGCTGATTGGGAAATTGAATTAGCCGAACACGAAGGAACGCCAGTTGCGCCCGATGCACGTCGTGCAAGCGAGCGTCCGGCTGGTTCGGATCGTGGCAATGATCGTGGCCCAAATCGCAATCAAAACAACGATCGCAATTATGATCGTGGCCCAAATCGCAATCCAAATAACAATCGCGGTCAAGATCGCCAAAATAGTTTTCAAGAAAATGGAGCCGAGGGTGGTCCAAACCGCAATCGCAACCGCAATCGTCGTCGACGTGGAAAAGGTCCACGCGATGAAGGCCCACAGGGCAACGATCGCTACGAGTCGTTTGAGCCAGAGGTAAGTAACGAACCAATTTCGACCGAGCCAGTATTGGTTTCTGGTTATCTTGATCTGCGCGACGAGGGCTACGGCTTCTTGCGCGTCAATGGATATCTGGCAAGCGCAGGCGACGCGTATGTGGCCGTTCGTTTGACACGTCAATATGGTCTGCGCAAGGGCGATCACGTCACCGGTATGTGCAAGCCAGCAGGGCGCAATGAAAAGAACCCGGCAATGCTCGATGTGGCAACGATCAATGGTGTTGCTGCCGACAAAGTCAAGGCACGCCCTCGTTTCGAAGACCTCACTGCATTGTTTCCCGATTCCAAACTTGGTCTCGAAAACTCTGCAGACCCAAACAACATGACCGCACGCATCATCGACTTGATCTCGCCAATCGGCAAAGGTCAACGTGGAATGATCGTGTCGCCTCCAAAGGCCGGTAAAACGACGATCATGAAAACGATTGCAACGTCAATCGAGCGCAATCATCCAGAAGTGAAATTGATTGTGTTGTTGATTGACGAGCGTCC
Organism: Actinomycetota bacterium; assembly: GCA_046049195.1. Classification (GTDB taxonomy): domain Bacteria; phylum Actinomycetota; class Acidimicrobiia; order Acidimicrobiales; family Ilumatobacteraceae; genus UBA3006. Next base: position 3,320 of record JBJOEQ010000021.1, read on the forward strand.
CGAAGAAGTGACCGACATGAAACGCACGGTGAAGGGTGAAGTTATTGCTTCAACTTTCGATCGTCCGTCCGAAGAGCACACACAGGTGGCCGAGCTCGTGCTTGAAAAAGCAAAACGCATGGTTGAGATGGGCGAAGACGTCGTCATTATTCTCGACGGCATTACTCGTTTGTCTCGTGCATACAACTTGTCCGCTCCTGCAACCGGACGCATTATGTCCGGTGGTATCGACGCAGGTGCTTTGTATCCACCAAAGAAATTCTTTGGTTCGGCTCGCAACGTTGAAGAAGGTGGCAGTCTCACGATCCTTGCAACAGCATTGGTCGAGACGAACAGCCGCATGGACGATGCAATTTTCGAAGAGTTCAAGGGCACGGGCAACATGGAGCTTCGTCTCGATCGCAAGATCTCGGAGCGCCGTATTTACCCAGCTATCGACGTAGATGCATCATCAACACGACACGAAGAGTTGTTGTTTGATCGCAAGCAATTGCAGATGGTCTGGAAACTACGCCGAGTGCTAAGCGGCCTGGCCGAGGGTGGCAACGCTGCTCCGGGTCTTGAGTTGTTGATCGATCGATTGAAGACATTTAAGAACAACGATGAGTTCTTGTCCGAAATCGCCAAGCAACCAAACGCCTAAATCAGCAACACGTCATTGGCCTTTCTCGCATGAGTGAGAACAACAATCAAAAAAGTCGTGTGGCGCAGCTTGCTCTGCGTAGTGCAATGTCAAACATCGATGCTGTCGAGCAGCCAGAGTTTGTCGAGTTTGCTCTTGGCGCAGGTGCCGTAAGCGCAAATCATGCATGGGTTGTGGTGCTCGAACAATGTGAGCGCTCGCTTGGCCCGGTGTTGTTGTGGGCACAAAAGTTTGATGCCACGTCTCTCGACATCTTTGTTACTTCTGATGCTGGTCTTGTGTCGCGGCGTGCACAGTTGTTTGATCGAGACATTCGTGTGTGGCTTGTTGCCGACAAACAAGTTACTCGCGCCAAATCCGAACCAGTGATGCCATCATCAGCAGTACCCAACACGCACGAACAATTTGCGTCGATTATTGGCGAGTCTGGTGCCGATATTGTTCGCGAACACGGCGTGTTGAGTGGCGAAGTGATGGGACTTGAAGTGTGCAGGGTTGTTGTTGACGAAAATGACAACACTCCTCGTCTCGAGATCGGTGTCGGCGCTCACGACCGCGAAACATTCCAGATGCTGCACGGCAAAGTTGCCACAGTCGAGTCGCTGATCAAGGTTGTCAACATCGTGCGTGGGCATCGTCAAAGCGGGGCTGAGCATCACCCACTCAACAGGCTTGCTGCCGAACGTTTGCTGAGGCATCGTGTGATCGTTGAGCCACAGTTGGTTGGTGCTTCGTCGCTACAAGCAACTGAGCCACCAGTGCAACGTCTCAATGTGAAGGATGCCGTGCCTTGTTGTGCAGTCGGCACGACCGATGATGGTCAGCAAATTGTTGTTGTGTGCACAGCATCAGTTGATGTAGATGTTGTTTCATTTGCTGCAGATGCGCGTGCTCGTATTGCACCCGATGCACAACTTGTGATCGCAACCCACACCAACAACGTCACGCCATCGTTGGCAAAGTTGGCAAAATCACTGCGTATTCCTGCACGTTTCGTTGAAGTCGCACCCGTTGTTCGCTAAAAAAGTCGTAGCCTAAGAGGCGTGTTAGACAGACTCGTTCAGATTGATGCCGATTACAGGGCACTTGAAGAGAGTTTGGCTAGCCAAGAAGTGTTGAGCGATCAGGCAAAATTGCGTGACGCATCGCGTCGCTACAAGCAGCAAACACCACTGGTGTCGTGCATTCGCGAATATCTCGATACGCAAGGCAATACCGAGGCCGCACGCGAGTTGCTAGCCGATGCCGAGGGTGCAGACCGCGAGCAACTGCAAGCCGAGATCGATGCTGGCGTAATCAAGTTGTCCGAGCTGGAAGAACGACTCAAGGTGTTGCTACTGCCATCCGATCCGAATGATGGCAAGAACATCATCATCGAAATTCGTGGCGCTGAAGGCGGCGAAGAAGCAAACCTATTTGCAGGCGACTTGTTTGAGATGTACGCAGCATATGCAGCAAGGCAGGGTTGGGCATGGGAAGTGTTGTCGCGTGACAACTCGCCGATGGGCGGCATCAACCAGATCACTGTGTCGGCCAAAGGTGACACGGTGTGGACAAGGATGCGCTTTGAGGCCGGACCACATCGAGTGCAACGCGTGCCAGTCACCGAAGCACAAGGCCGCATTCACACATCGTCCGCAACCGTGATGGTGTTGCCCGAAGCAGAAGAAGTCGACGTCGAGATCGACGAAAAAGATTTACATATTGACGTGTATCGCGCAAGCGGCCCTGGTGGTCAGGGCGTCAACACCACCGACTCTGCAGTGCGCATCACGCACAAACCATCTGGTTTGGT
>JBJOEQ010000022.1:0-24846 GCA_046049195.1 Actinomycetota bacterium
CTACCTTGGATCTCTCGGGTTTTGCGCTGAAACTATTTAGTTTCGGCTTTACTTCCCCCGATGATCGCTTGCGCTGCCGCAAGTCGGGCTATAGGTATACGATACGGCGAACACGACACATAATCAAGTCCCGCGCGATAAAACAATCCGATTGATTCTGGATCGCCACCGTGTTCTCCGCACACACCAAGTTTGATTCCGCGTTTTGCCTTGCGACCGCGTGCAGCAGCAATTTTCACAAGTTCACCAACTCCAACTTGGTCAATGGTCTCAAATGGATTTCGCTTCAGTAGACCGGCCTCCAAATACGCAGGCATCATGCGACTTTCCACATCGTCGCGACTAAAACCAAATGTCATCTGTGTGAGGTCGTTGGTACCAAAGCTAAAGAAGTCGCTGATCTCGGCCAATTCACCTGCAACGAGTGCGGCACGTGGTGTTTCGATCATCGTGCCGATGGTCACTTTCGGGCGCTTCGACTTTTTAATCGAATTTTTGACTGAGTTTTTCACGCCAGACTTTGCGGCCGGCTTGAGTTGCTTCGAGTGATCCAAAATTTCTTGTTCGACCCAACTGCGGGCCAGAGCCAATTCCTCTTTTGTCACGGTGAGAGGAATCATTACTTCCACAATTGGAGAAAAACCCTCGCTGGCAACAATGTCGGCAGCAGCCAACAACGCCCTTACCTGCATGGCATACAAGCCCGGCTTAATCACGCCAAGTCGGACACCACGAGTTCCGAGCATTGGGTTGACCTCGGCCCACGAATGCGCCGCTTCCATCAGTTTTGATTCTTCAGCATTGAGACCAACAGTTGCCTTCTTGATCTCGAGCTCATCAACGCGTGGCAAAAACTCGTGCAATGGCGGGTCGAGCAAGCGCACGGTGACAGGCAATCCGCTCATCGCGCGCAGCAATGCAGCAAAGTCTTCGGTCTGCACTTTGCGCAATTCGTCCAATGCAGCAGTCTCTTCTGCAGGAGTACTCGCCAAAATCATGCGTCGCACGACCGGCAAGCGATCTGGAGCCAAAAACATGTGCTCGGTGCGGCACAGTCCAAGACCCTCTGCCCCATATTCGCGCGCCTTTGCGGCATCTTCATCGGTGTCGGCATTTGCACGCACCGCAAGCTTTCCTTTGCGTATTTCATCTGCCCACTTCAAGATGGTATGAAACTCTTTAGTCGGTTCGGCAGCAGCAAGTGCCATCGCACCAATCATCACTTCGCCAGTTGTGCCATCGAGCGAAATAACATCGCCTTCACGCACAACTGTGTCACCAACACTGAACATTTTGCCGTCGATGTGCACGGAGTCTGCGCCAACGATTGCTGGTGTTCCCCATCCGCGAGCAACCACAGCAGCGTGACTCACTAGTCCGCCGCGAGCAGTCAAAATGCCTTTTGCAACCATCATTCCATGCACGTCTTCTGGGCTCGTCTCGCTGCGCACCAAAATGACAGCCTCGCCACGTCCTGCAGCAGCAGCCGCATCATCAGCGGTGAAATACACAGCACCAACAGCAGCGCCTGGAGATGCAGCAAGACCCTTTGTCAGTGCCTTTGTCTTGTTTGCAAACTGTGGATGCAATACCTGATCGAGATGCTCGGCTGCCACACGCATCAACGCATCTTTCTTCGAAATCTTCCACGCTGCTTTACCACTGCCAGTTGGCTTTGTCATGTCAACCGCCATGCGCAATGCAGCAGCACCTGTGCGCTTACCAACGCGCGTCTGCAACATCCACAGCTTGCCTTGATCAATCGTGAACTCGGTATCACACATGTCTTTATAATGTCGCTCAAGTCGATCAAAGATTGTCATCAACTCTGCGTGGATCGCCGGAAATTGGCGCTTGAGGTCGTCGAGCGTTTCGGTATTGCGAATGCCGGCCACAACGTCTTCACCTTGAGCATTAACAAGGAAGTCGCCGTACGGTTTGTTTTCTCCGGTTGCCGCGTTGCGAGTAAAACCCACGCCAGTACCCGAGTTGTTATCGCGGTTTCCAAACACCATTGCTTGCACGTTTACTGCGGTGCCCAAATCGTGGCTGATTTTTTCGCGCACACGGTATGCAATCGCTCGCGCACCATTCCACGAACGAAACACCGCTTCGATTGCGCCACGCAACTGCTTCATCGGATCTTGTGGAAATTCGCGACCCGTCTCGGCTTTTACAACTTGCTTATAGGTCTCACACAGTGCCTTCAAAGCTGCAGCCGGCAAGTCGGCATCACTTTTTACCCCAGCAGATTTCTTTGCCGCATCAAATGGATGCTCAAACTTTGCTCCATCAATGCCGAGCACAATGCGTCCGTACATCGAAATAAAACGGCGGTAGCTGTCATATGAAAAACGCTCGTCGTTCGTGGTGCGAGCCAATCCAACCACGCTCTTGTCATTCAGACCCAGGTTGAGAACTGTGTCCATCATGCCCGGCATCGAAAACTTGGCGCCCGAGCGCACCGACACCAACAACGGACTTGACGGATCACCCAAACGCGCTTTCATTTTGCGCTCAAGTGCTGCAACCTGCAGTGTGATCTCTTTGTCAAGGCTCTTTGGCCACCCACCATGCATATAGTCGCGGCACGCATCGGTGGTCACCGTAAATCCGTGTGGCACTGGCAATCGAAGCACACTCATCATCTCTGCCAAGTTGGCACCCTTGCCGCCCAGCAAGTCTTTGAGACTCATCGGCGATTTGCGGTGCTTGTGGTCAAAAGCGTAGATGTAAGTCATCTAGCCATTCTAGAGGGGCGAAATTTCTCCGTATGGGTCGCTTATTTCGACTCCCCGTTTGATCAAGGCCAGCGCCATCATGCCCGACACTGTGGTGTACTTCCCAACTACTTCGCCGTTCACCAATACTTCATCTTGCGCAAGTGTGCCTGAGGCACAATTTACCCTGCACAATCTGCGCGGTGCCATCGATCCTCGCGAATCCATTCGTTCCACAAGCTCTTGACCCGGATAACAACCCTTAGTAAAACTCACCGCAACTTCGACCACGCTTGTTTCTGCAGGGATCATCTCGGCCGTGATGTCAACACCCATTTCTGGCCACAACGCTTGCACGCGAGATTCCAGCAATTCTGCTTCGGTTCCCTCTCGCAATGTTGCGGGCAAGACCATGGTTGGTGAAAAAAAATCGAATGCTGTTCCATCACACCGCCAGGCAGGTATGGCGCCACTGATATCGAGCGACTGAGCAATATTTGTCGTTAGGGCCGACTCGGTGCTGCGCACTGCGCGCCAAGTTTGACGTTGCAATTCGATCTCGGCATTGACTCGGATCTTGAAACGACTCAGCCGTGCAACAGTTGACTCACCAAAGCCCGGGTCGCAGTCGAGCACAAAGCGATCGGCTGCTGCACATGTCACTCGCAGTAGCGAATCAACTTTTCCGGTTGGCTGCAAGAGTAATGACACCCGCACATCGCCAGGTTGCATAGACGCGATGTCTTGGCTCAGTTGTGAGTGCAGGTATGTCTTGGCATCCGAACCGGTCACGGTGATCACATCACGTTCAATGGATTTCCAAAACCATAAATTACTCAATAGCGAGTTATTCATTTTGTGCCAGCAGCGGCCTTGCGCGCTGCAGTCATGCGTCGTGCAGCAGGAATGGCAGCCATTAATGCTGCAGTCTTGTTGAAGCACTCCAAATCTTCGTCTTCGGGAATGCTGTCGGCAACAATGCCTGCACCAGCCTGCAACGACGCGCCATGCTCACCAATAAACATGGTGCGAATTGCTATTGCGGTATCCAAGTTGCCACAGAAGTCCACATAGCCGACAACTCCCGCATATGGTCCGCGCTTAACAGGTTCGAGTTCGTCAATGATCTCCATCGCTCGCACTTTGGGTGCTCCACTCACGGTGCCAGCCGGCAATGTTGCACGCAACACATCGATCGGTCCAAGTCCATCCAACAACTCACCCGATACTTGCGACGTCAAGTGCATCACATGGCTGTAGCGCTCAAGCGACATGAACTCGTCTACATTCATCGATCCAAACTTGGCAACACGACCAACATCGTTGCGCGCCAGATCAACAAGCATGACATGTTCGGCAATCTCTTTTGGATTTTCCTTCAACTCGGCTGCCAATTTGCGATCGTGCTCTTGGTCGACACCACGCTTGCGAGTGCCCGCAATTGGTCGACTCACCACTTTGCCATCGCGCAACTGCACCAACGGCTCGGGAGAGCTACCAACAATGGTCAGTTCGGGATGCTTGACGTAATACATATACGGACTTGGGTTGACTTGACGCAACACGCGGTACACATCAAACGGATCGGCATTCAATCGAACATCAAATCGCTGCGAGAGCACGACCTGAAAAATATCGCCAGCTTGGATGTACTCTTTTGCAGCCAACACCGCACGCTGATACGAGTTGCCATTTTTTGTTGGATCAAAATTCGATTTATAATCTTCCGCCCGTGGAGGTTCAACTGCCACATACGACAACGGCTTTGTTAAGTCTGCTACCGCTTCTTTAATTCGCTCAATCGCAGCGTCATAGGCAGCATCGATCTCGATGTTGTTGAGTTCGATCAATGGAACACTCTCCAGCATGTAGACGCGCTGTCTCCAGTGATCAAATGCCGCAAGCGAACCAATCACACTGATAGTTGCATCTGGCAATTTACGATCATCGCGCGGTGTGTTTGGCAGATGTTCAACCTCACGCACAATGTCATAACCCAAAAAGCCCATGAGTCCGCCCTGTAGCGGCGGCAGTTCTTCCATAACGGGTGCCTTATATATCGAGAGCAGCGACTCCATCGCAACCAACATGCCCTTGTCGAGCACGACACCATCAGGCATCTCGCCAGTTGTGGTGATAACGCCGTCGCGCAACACGAGTGTGGCGAGTGGATTACGACCAACAAACGAATACCTGCTCCAGCGTTCGCCATTCTCGACCGATTCGAGCAAAAACCCTGGCTCGTCACCAACGAGTTTCATATATGCAGCAACAGGTGTCTCCATGTCGGCCAACACTTCTGTCCACACAGGCACAACGGTGTGGGCAATGGAGAGCAGGTGAAAATCTTCGCGGCTTGGAAAAAAATTCATCAGATGTACAGACCAGTACTTGCTTCAATACGAGTGGCAGCAACGGCATGAATATCACGCTCTCGCAACATGATGAAGTCCTGTCCACCGACTTCAACTTCGTAGCGATCGTCTGGGCTAAACAACACACGATCGCCTGTTTCTGCAGCGCGCACGTTTTGCCCCATGGCCACTACTTCGGCCCACACCAACCGTTTGGCCACCTGAGCGGTTGCTGGAATCACGATGCCGCCGTGAGAACGTCGCTCATTTTCGCCTTGGGGTATGCGCACCAGCAAACGATCATTGAGCATTTTGATTGGAAGTTTTTCGGGCGCTCCAGTCACGCACGACAGGGTACTAGCGCCCTTGGCGTGCCGCACGTTGCACAAGCCGCAGAGCGGTATTGAGCCCCCGCTCTGCTTCATAAATTGCAGTCAACAGGTCGTCTCCAGCGTCAGCATTCTTTGGGTCTCGTATTGCCATCAGTCGCGATGCGCCGAGCGACCCCAAACGCTCTCTGCAGCGGTCGAGAGTGTCGGCAATTGCTGCAAGTTCAGCCTTTGTGCTCTCTGTGTTTGCTGCGCCATCAGTAGAGGTTTTTTTTGGCATCGTTATTTGGCTTTCTTTGATGTCTTCAATTTTCCATATGGCATCTCTGATGATGGGCAAATATCTGCGAGTTCGCACACATCACACTTTGGCTTCTTCGCATCGCACACCCGACGCCCATGCAAAATCAGCCGCAAACTAAATCCACCCCAGTCCTTCGGATCAAACATTGCATTCAACTCGTATTCAACCTTGACGGGATCTTCTTCTTTGGTCAGTCCAAGTCGACGCGACAGTCTTCCCACATGCGTGTCAACTGGTAGTCCGGGCAAGTCAAACACCACACTGCGCAAGACGTTTGCAGTCTTGCGACCAACGCCGGGCAGAGTCACCAAGTCTTCGATGGCGCTCGGCACTTCACCATCGAATCGATCCATTACATTGCGCGCCATGCCCACCAAATTTTTTGCTTTGGTTGCATAAAAACCTGTGCTGCGTACAAGTTCTTCTACTCGCGCCACATCCGCAACCGCCATCTTTTGTGCCGTTGGAAATTCTGCAAACAATGCAGGGGTCACCATGTTGACTCGTACGTCAGTGCACTGTGCCGACAAAATGGTGGCACTTAATAATTGAAAAGCATTTTCATGAGTGAGCTCGCAAATTGGAGCGCCGTAAATGACTTTCAGTCTGCTCAATATTTCTGCTGAACGATCAAGAATTTTCGGATTGACTTTTTTAGATGCCTTAGTTTTTTTTGTTGCACTGACTTTTGCCGCTGTCTTTGCGCGCGTTGGTGTAGTAGCCACAGTGCCGAACACTAGCGATTGGCGCAGATATCCTGAGAGTTATGGCATATCTCGACATCAAGAAGCGATCTGCCACCGACGATCTCTCCGAAATTGATGGCCTACTTCGAAGAGTCGAGCGCGCCGATGGGGTGCGGCCGCTTTCTGACCACCTCTGGATTGACCTGCGTCAAGGTGGTCGTCCTGGATTTGCCAGCCTCATTGCGTACATCCCCGGCCATGACCACCTCGTTGCCTACTGCCAGGTTTCTCGTGGCAACGATTCGTGGTCACTTGACTTGATCGTCGACCCACACCACCGCTACGACATGGCATCAATTGGACCAGAGATGCTCGCAGCCGCAATAGAAATAATCTCCGAAGAAGGTGGTGGGCAAGTGTATTGGTGGGTGTACGAACCAACCCAAGTGCATCAACAACTTGCAAGCAGTGTCAACTTTGCCATCGGTCGCACGGTCACCCAGATGCGAGTCAATCTTCCACTCAGTCAAGATGTGCTGGCCAACACAAAAGAGATTGAGACGTGCGCTTTTCGTGTTGGTACAGACGATCAATCTTGGCTCGATGTAAACAACCGTGCATTTAGCGACCACCCCGAACAAGGTGGATGGACAAAAGAGATTCTTCAATCGAGACAACAAGAACCTTGGTTTAGCCCAAATGGTTTTTTGTTGCACCACATTGACAACAAGTTGGCCGGATTTTGCTGGACGAAACTCCATCTCGAAACACAACCCGTGTTGGGAGAAATTTATGTCGTTGCCGTTGATCCTGATTTTGTGGGCAAAGGCCTAGGTCGATCCCTCACTGTGATTGGTCTGCAACATCTCGCCAAACTCGGCACCACTGTGGGCATGTTGTACGTAGACATCCAAAACAGCATTGCACTCAACATGTATACGGCTCTTGGTTTTACAAGCCATCACCAGCAGTGTGCATTTGTTGGCGATGTGCACTAGTTTTTAGCGCATGCCAACTACCAAAAACCCAGAATCCGCATCACTTCCCCGCTGGTCGGTTGCTGATGTACATGAATCTTTTTCGTCACGTTCATTTACCGATGCGATGGAACGCGCCGGAGCAACAGTGTCGCGCATGGAACAACTCTTCGACCAACACAATGTGCGAGCCATTGAGCCGCGCGCGCCGCGTGAAGCCGATGGTCAAGCAGCAGATGCTGTAATCAAGTCATTCAATACGACAGTTGAAGAGTCCGAGATCTTGGGCGCATACATTTATGCGACCGTCAGCACCGACTCGCGTCACGAACAGGCTCAAGGCTTGCTCAGCGAACTTGAAACCTTGGATGCACGAGTATCACCCCTGCTTGCACGCCTTGCGGACTGGGTCGCGTCGTTGGGCGCTGATGCGCTTGCAACAGTCAGCATCGAGGCTCGCGAACACCTTGGTCCATTACAACGACTGCAGGCTCGTAGCGAGCATCAGATGTCGGAAGCCGAAGAAGGTTTGTACTCCGAATTGGGTACGACAGGTTCGTCAGCGTGGGGTCGCCTGCAAGGAGACCTCACTTCGCAACTCAGTGTTGACGTGCAACTTCCGAGCGGCACAACAAATATGCCGATGGCCGCAGTGCGTGGGCTTGCAACAAATAGCGACCTGGCCACGCGCAAGGCCGCTTACGACGCAGAGATGCAAGCATGGCCAACCATTGCAGTCGCATGCGCAGCCGCGATGAACTCGATCAAGGGCGAAGCCAACACCGTCAATCGTCGACGGAACTGGAACTCGCCACTCGATGCATCGCTGTATGGAAACAGCGTGAGTCGCGCGACATTTGATGCAATGCAGTCAGCGGTGCACGCGTCACTCCCCGATTTTCGTAAATGGATGCGCGTCAAGGCCCAACTTGCAGGTGACACCAACGGCTTGTCGTGGTGGAACCTCTTTGCTCCTCTCTCGGTCTCGCCAGGCGCAATCTCATGGGACGAAGGAATTAGTTTGGTCAAAGGTGCATTTGCCAGTTACAGCGATCAGCTCTCGCACCTGGTTGACCGCTCGCTATCCGAGCAATGGATCGATGCCGAACCACGAAGTGGCAAAGTTGGTGGCGCGTTTTGCATGTCGTTCGTGAAGGACCGATCGCTTGTATTGCTCAATTGGAGTGGCAGTGTTGACTCTGCACAAACAACAGCGCACGAACTTGGTCACGCATATCACAACACACAACTGGCCGAGCGAACGCCGTTGCAAAAACGAGTACCGATGGCGCTTGCCGAAACAGCAAGCATTTTTTGCGAGACTCTCGTTGTCGAAGAAGGCTTACGAAAACTGCAGGGCGATGACCGTCTTGCACTGCTCAACGTAGACCTCATCGGTGCATCCCAAGTGGTCGTTGATATTCACAGCCGTTTCCTTTTTGAAACCGAAGTATTTGCTCGGCGCCAGCACCGCACACTTGGCGTGAGCGAACTGAACGAGATCATGCTCTCGGCTCAGCGCGACGCCTACGGCGATGGCATTGATCAATCAACGGCCCACCCTCACATGTGGGTACTCAAGCCGCATTATTACGGCAGCCACTTTTACAACTGGCCATATACGTACGGCCTACTCTTCGGACTCGGTTTGTATGCACGTTTTCAACATGATCCGGAGCATTTCCGTAGCGGTTATGACGACGTGCTTTCACGAGCAGGTATGGATACCGCAGAGCAACTTGGTGCGGCGTTTGGACTCGATGTGACCGACGAAGCATTTTGGACAGCGAGCCTCGATGTACTTCGTGCACGCATGACCGACTTCAACACACTTGCGCAAAAGCACTTGTAAACTGACTCAATGGTCAGTCTTTACGATGCATCACGCGAAGACATCACCACTCTCTTAGAAGGTCAGCCAGCGTTTCGCATTAAGCAAGTCTGGGAAGGCCTGTATCAGCAATTTATTGAGCCGGCACAAATGCTCACGCTCCCAGTTGCCCTGCGCAACAAGTTGAACGAGCAGTTTCCGCCAGCGCTCCACCTCACTACAGTGAGCGTGAGCGACAAGGGAGACACCACCAAGTTCTTGTGGTCTCTTGCCGATGGGGGTCACCCGATTGAAACCGTGTTGATGCACTACAAAGAGCGCGCAACGGTTTGTGTGAGCACCCAAGCAGGCTGTGCAATGGCCTGCGGTTTTTGCGCCACCGGCCAAGCAGGCTTCACTCGCCACCTCACAAGCGGAGAAATTGTGGAACAAGTCGTGCGCGCAGCCCGCGAGAGTGCCAAGAAAGAACAACGCGTAGCAAACGTGGTGTTCATGGGCATGGGAGAACCGCTCGCCAACGAAGAAGCAGTATGGGGTGCTGTCGAACGCATGCACCACGACATCGGTATCTCTGCTCGACACCTCACCATTTCGACAGTCGGCATTATTCCCGGCATCCGCGCTCTCGCACAACGACCATTGCCCGTCAACCTGGCCGTGTCACTGCACGCAGCGCGCGACCCATTGCGCGATCGTCTAGTGCCCATCAATAAGCGCTACCCCATTGCCGACTTAGTGCAGGAGTGCGCAGATTATTTGCGCGTTAAAAATCGTCGCGTCAGTTTTGAGTGGGCCATGATCGAAGGCGTTAACGATCAACCACAAGATGCCAAAGAACTCGCGAGGTTGTGCAAGCGCTTGCGACCATCTGCGCACGTCAATTTAATTCCGCTCAATCCAACACCGGGTTGGCCAACAAAAGGAACTTCTGCGCAAGGCGTTCGCGATTTCGCAGAGCAACTCGAAGACCTGGGCATCAACGTGACTATTCGTCGCAATCGTGGCACCGACATCGATGCTGCATGCGGACAGCTTGCCGCTGGTCAACCAATCAAGCTGTCCTCAAAGCGCGAAATCCCTGCAACGTAGTTACTATTTTTACGCTTTTTTACGCTTGCAAAACAGTGAGTAGCCGCTCTCGTCCTTGCGTTATCTGATCTGCAAGTAGTCGCTCCAATACTCCGCCAGTAAACAACGTGCCACCGTAATGCAGGTCGACTGTCAGGTTTGAGCCAACACTGGTGAGCCCAACTTGCGCAGTCAACACCCACGGCGAATGCTTGCGTTCATCGGTCTCACGGCGTTCAAACACAACAATGTTTGGGCTCTCGCACACAGATTGCACCATGCGCAGGCGCTTTGATCGAGCAAATGGCCCCACTTTGCCTCGCAACTCAACCAGCCAGGCACTCTTCCCATCTGACCCAACTGGCTCGACCGTTACTTGATGCACGATGCTAAGCCAATGCGGGTATGTCACGAGATCGGCCACTGCTGCAAACAGTTTTTCTACGCCGACAGGTGCTTCAACAGTTGCAGTTACATCCATAAATATCGTTTATCAGAGATCGTTTATCAAGGTATATCGAACTCATTGAATACTTCACGTTCGAGTTCGACTGCAGGAACATCATCAACTACATCATCACCTACTGGTCGTGGATATTCAGTTGTTTCATCCAGACCAAATGCGCGACTCAATAGTTTTCCTTTTGGTCGCAACACTCCGCCCAAGTCATCGGTGCGATCAAATTGTGGAGTCCACGGCATAGCTTTAGTTTCCTCCAGGTCTGCATCGCGCACAACCGGCCTGGCGGCTGGTGCTTGAACTTCTTGCACTGCTTCTACAACTTGCTTGTCGGTCTGAAACAACATTGGTCGCACTACTGGCTTCTTTTTTTGCTTCGATTCAGTCGCCAACTTTTTGGCGCTTGCCTTCGCGGGCGCTACACCTGATTTGGGAGTCTTAAATAACCGCGGTGGGTCTTCACGGCGATCATCAATTGACCAACCTTTGGGCACACTCATTCGGTCGCCGTGAGTTGCGCACAACGCACTTCGACGCTCACCCTTGACCACTTCATAGTTCTGGAGCGTCAGCAGCAAACTGTGCGGATCAATAATGTATTCAACCGCTGCTGGTTGCGCACATCCTGGTCTTTCGCACTGCTGGGCCACAACTAAACACTAGTTCTCGTGGGCGATATGGGCCTCGATCCCACGACTTCCACGATGTGAACGTGGCGCTCTTCCGACTGAGCTAACCGCCCGAGGCTGTTGAGGTTACAGTCCGTTATTGGCTCGGTACAACGCACGCCTGACCCATTCCTTGCCGATCCCGTATCGCTTCCGTATCTGATGGGCATGTCATGTCAAAACCGATTAATTGGCGCACAACTCCATAATGATCTACTTCGCACCCCACTTCAACGGCAAGTTGGTTGGCGTCAACGACGACACATGATCCCGATTGCAACAAGCCGTCTGGTTTTGCCGGCGCAACCGGATCACTCAGCACATTGAGCACCAGCACACTTGCAATTCCGATCACAAGAATCCATCCGATCAGACTCTTAGGAAAATGCCCACGCACGATTGGGATCGGTGGAAACGAATCATCAACCTCGCCATCTGCACCAAACAACTCCGCATCGTACGCACGCCTCAGAATAGGGTCCGACAACGTCGACCAAGCCCGAACTACTTCGGCCATCTGCAGTGATGCGGTTGGTGATGAAACGACAGCACTATCGGGGTGAATAATGCGAACTTTGTCCCGATAAGCAGCGCGCATCTGCTCTATTGATGCAGTTGGTGTTGCTCCCAGTACTTCATAATAATTTTTGTTTTGTTGTGACATCAATACCCAACAGCTCTGTCAACGATGCCGATCAACCGCTCACCAGCAGCAAAGCGCCGCACATTCTCGGCAATTCTCAAGGCCAACAATGGCGGCACCATCTCAGCGGTATTACCAACATGAGGGGTGATGATGCAGTTTGGCAGTGACCACAACCGGTGCCCTGCGGGCAGTGGTTCCGGATCGGTGACGTCCAATGCCGCCCCACCAATCACGCCTGTTTCAAGTGCCCACACCAGGTCGTCGGTCACAATCTGCTTGCCACGCCCAACATTGACGATCCACGCGTGCGACTGCATTAATTTAAACTCTGCTTTGCCCATGATGCCGTGAGTGTGTGGTGTCAGCGCAATTGCCATGAGCACCGCGTCGGCACGAAGAAGCGCTTCATGCAAACGAGATGTAGTGAGTACAACATCTGCGCCAGGCACATCACCTTCACGATTACGCACCACAGTGATATGACAATTGAACGGCTTGAGCATCGAGATCAATGACTGTGCAATACCTCCAGCGCCAAGAATTGTTACGCGCGCTCCAAACAATGTGCGACCATGATCTTCGGTCCATTGTTGCTCGCGCGCATAGCCAGCAATATGTCGCATGCCTCCAAGCAACAATCCAAGAGCCAGTTCGGCAACTGCTCCACCAAACACTCCCTTGGCACTTGTCCATGTGCGTGCTTCATCTATGTAGGGCAAATATGTTTCGACACCCGAAAACGGAACCTGCACCCACGTGATACCCGGATTACTTGCAAGAGTTTCAATAAGTTGCGCCGTTGAATCAAAGTCAGTCCACACAAGCCCTTGCGCTTCGGATGCGCCAACCACTTCTCCACCACCAGCTCGCACTGCATCGCATGCCCAACCAGCATCACCCTGTGGTCCAACAGAAATCTTGGGTGCAGCCTTACCTTCAGTCACGAGCTACGAGCCGCCGGTAAATGTGGCGGCAATCTTGCTCGCCGAATCGCCTCCGCGACGCAGGATGACCGCCAAAAACCACAGCGCGCTCAGGGTCACAATAAACAATAGCGATGCCCCCACACCCCAGAACGGTTTGATCGTGCTGCGTGTTGCGCCCAACAGTGCTACTGGGAACGTTGTCGATCCGGCCTCACTGATCAATGTCGAGATCACGGCATTGTCGAGACAAAGCGCAAACGAAAGCAACCCGCCAGCCACCATCGCCGACGCAATGAGTGGCAACGTGATCTGCCTAAATGCGCGACTTGGAGGCGCACCCAAGTCGCCTGCGGCTTCTTCGAGCGACTCGTCAATGCCGGCAAGTCGTGCACGAACAATCAGTGTTACCACCGCACTCGCATACAACGACTGTCCCACCCACAGTTTGTTGATTCCACCGTTAAACGGACCCCAACCACTGGTAAAAATAATGCCAACGAGTGGAACTTCTCTAATCCGCGGAAACCAAGTAGCCAAGGCAACAGCGTCCATAATTTCTGGCGTCACCAAAATCAAAAAAACTGTTGCCATAAAAAACGTTGTCCATCTGCCAGGCCGGCGAGCAAGCGCAACACCCGACATGCCGCCGATGATCACGGCGATCACCGTTGCACCAAACGCCGCAATAAACGAGTTGCGAATCGCGTCACCAATGCCGGTGAAATCAAAAATTGTCCGATACCACTCGGTCATCAAACCGTTTAATACAAACGCCACAACGAAGGAAGCAACCACAATCCACGACGAAACAAACTTTGGAAGACTGTCGCGACCTTTGATCAAACGCTTGCCAACAACACCAATAACGGCGAATGCAACAAAGCGAACGAGCACGCCAATCATCTCGTCGCCATTAAACAATTCGCCCCACCATTTTGTGCTGGTTTTACCAGACCAAATAGTGAACGAGCTGCCGTTGTTGAACGAATGCAAAAACACGAGCATGATTGGAATAAATAAAAACACCAGTACTAGTGCAGTCCACACACCAAGTGCTTTAGGCAAAATTTCGATCTTTGCCCTAGTACGTGGCTTGACATGTTTTGCCTGCTCAAGAGTTCGTTCGTGCATCTTGCGCCGCACGCTTTGTACAGCAGGTGATGCGAGTGATGCAACATGCGGCACAATCTTCATCACTACAAAGCCGGCGGCCAGTGACAGTAATACTGCACCGATCATCAAGATTGCCATTGCCGAACCAAGCGGCCAGTTTTGTGCACCGCTGAATTGCGACGCAATCATTGCGCCGATCATGTTGCCTTTGGCCCCTCCCAGTACCGTCGCGGTTACATAGTCACCGCACATTGGAATAAACGTGAGCAACACACCAGCCACGATGCCCGGCCCAGCAAGTGGCAGTGTCACCCCAAAAAAGGTGGCAACACGCCCTGCACCCAAGTCTTTACTGGCCTCACGCATACGCACATCGATTCGGTCAAGCGCCACGAAGAGCGGCAAGATCATGAACCCGAGGTAGTTGTAGACAATCGCGATCTGCACCGCAAGAGAGGTTTCAAGAATCTGAATTCCGTTCTCCCCAATCCAACCCATCTCAACAAGCCATTTTGAAAATGTGCCATTAGGGGCAAGCGGGATTCTCCATGCAACGGTGCGAATCAGAAAGCTCGTAAAACTCGGCACTACAACAGCAGCGAGGATAATTGCTTTCCATTTTTCAGGCACCTTAAACGCAGCAAAATACGCGACCGGCAATCCGATCAACACGCACATCGCTGTGGCGATTACAGAAATACGCAGCGTCCCTCGAAACGTCTTAAAAAACGTTTCGTCAAAAACTGCCGAATAGCTGCTTGTCGACAACTGACTGAAGTCGACTGGCAATAATTTGCTCGAGTCTTTGGTGCCGAACGAATAGAACACGATGAAAGCAATAGGTAACGCAAAGAACAGCAGATACCAAATGATTGCAGGCAACGCGAGCAGGTATTTAGGCCCGTGAAACCTCTTTTTAAATCGTGTAGCGACCGTTGCGGTCACCCAGATCAGCCTCCGGCCTTTGCCTTCGACTTGTTCAAGATGTCAATGAGTCGATCAAGAGCAGGAGTGATGATTTGGGTGTGCATGGTTTTCACCTGATCATCACCAAAGAAAATCATGTCGCCCTTTTCAAGATCTGGTGCGATCTCACTAATCAGTGTTGACATGTCTTTCATACCGGTGTGATAGCCGTGGTACGAAAGATCTTGAATGGAGACTTCTGGAATCAAGTCCCAGTTGATCCATGCGTGCGCTGCTTCTGGGTTTGGAGCACCTACTGGAATGCAGTAATTGTCCATCCACAATTCGGTGTCAGGAGCACCAAGTACCCACTTCCAATCTTCTGGGTTACCACCAGCCTCCGCAATGCGCGTGTATGCCTGACGGGCATCGCCGTTCCATGCCATGGCGATCGAATACGCGCCTTCAGCGAGTTTGGTCGATGGGTAGCTGTCATACGCCTTGATGTGCTGAGCAAATTCATCCACCAAGAATTTCTCGCATGCATCCAGGCTGGCTGCATCTTCAGTATTCCAGTCGATGCCATTAGCCCAGAACCACATGCCGCAATAGTTAGGCGCTGCATCGATAACTGCACACTGGCCAGAAGCTTCGCCCATGCAAGCATCAATGAAGTCTTGCCACGTGGTCAGTTCTTTCGAGATCTTGGTGCTGTCGTAGAAATAGCCAGTTGTACCCCAGTTTTTACATACCGAGTAATCGTTTGTTGTGTCCCACGCCTGACCGAGGTACAGCGGATCGACGTTGACCATGTTTGGAATCAATGACTTGTCAAGCTTCTGTAGCAATCCTTTCTCGACCATCTGTGTGATGTACGGACCAGTTGGTACCACAATGTCAAAACCGCTTGCACCTGCACTTGTTGCCAACTTGGTAATCAAGTCTTCGTTGCTCCCGTAGTAGTCAACTTTCATCGTCACACTCAATGTTGATGCAGCAAGCGCACCTACAAGTTCTGGGTCGTTGTAGTCGCCCCATGTGTACATGGCCAACGTGCCACTCGAAGTGTTAATCACGCGACTCCAGTCGCCACTTGCCAAGCCGTCTGTCGATCCAGCTGCAGCAGTATCTGTTGTTGCTGCTTCATCAGATGACGAATCTCCACAAGCCGCTGCAATCAATGCAAAACCAGCAAGCGCAGTTCCACCTTGCAAGAATGCGCGACGTGAGAGCTTCTCGCGAAAGCTGTCTGGTGCAAGCATTCTGAGTTCTTTTGGTGATTCCTTTTTCATGTCATGCTCCTATTGTCGTTGTTGATGAGGTTGGTTTGATATTAGTCATGAGCAGGCGCCGCCATGACAACACTGGCTTGCCTGGCCGAGAACAGATATACATCCTCGGCCGACCACGAGCACCACACCGCTTCGCCAAGGGCAAAACGTGATGGATTGGTGCGAGCCACCATGACCAAAATATCGCGACCTTTGGCTCGTACTACGTATTGCAGCACGTCGCCGAAATGCGATACGCCAGCGACCTTTGCCTCAACTGCATTGGCTGTCTGGGCTGGTTGTGCTGCAGACAAGTTGATGCACTCTGGACGAACAGCAGAAAGAGCAGCTTCGCCATTTGGCACATTCTCTTCTGGCCGAGTTGCCACAAATACTGTGCCATCGTCGGCTCGGGCGCCGTCCTCGGTTGCAATACCCTGCCAAAAATTGTTGCGACCAATAAATCCGGCAACGAATGCAGACGTTGGGTGCTCGTACACAGTCTCAGGGTCGCCCAATTGTTCAATGTGACCATCCAACATGATGGCAATGCGGTTTGACATCGACATTGCTTCTTCTTGGTCGTGAGTTACGAACACGAAAGTGATTCCTAGTCGGCTCTGCAACAACTTCAATTCGATCTGCATCTCTTCGCGCAGTTTGCGATCGAGTGCCCCAAGTGGTTCATCGAGAAGCAAAATACTTGGACGATTGACGAGTGCGCGCGCAACTGCAATGCGTTGCTGCTGGCCGCCCGACATTTGTCGTGGCTTACGCTCTGCCAACTTGGTCATCTGCACCATGTCGAGCGCTTCCATCACACGAGTTGCGGTCTCTATCTTGTTGACACCTTTTTGGCGTAATCCATAAGCAACGTTTTCGGCAACTGACATGTGCGGAAAAAGTGCGTAGTGCTGAAACACCGTATTGACGTCGCGCTTGTAAGGCGGCACGCCTTGCACCTCAAGACCGTTGATGCGGATGAAGCCTTCGTCTGGTTGTTCGAAGCCTGCGAGCATTCGAAGCGTCGTTGTCTTGCCACAACCAGATGGACCGAGCAAAGAAAGAAACTCGCCTGCCTTAATCTGCAGATTGATTCCATTAACAGCGAGCACGTCACCATACTTTTTGGTGACATTGATCAGTTCAACTGAACCGCGCTCGCTATTTTCCATGCTTTCCCCCGTGCTCTTGTTTTCTACTTTTGACTAACTGTTGAGGTTAATCATCACGTGCTTGATGCGCGTGTAATCATCCAATGCATATGCCGACAAATCTTTGCCATAACCCGACTTCTTGTATCCACCGTGGGGCATCTCGGCGACCATTGGAATGTGGGTGTTGACCCAAACGCAACCGAAGTCGAGATTTTTTGTCATGCGCATTGCACGACCAAGGTCGCGTGTCCAAACCGAAGATGCAAGCGCATACTCAACGCCGTTGGCCCACTTGAGCGCCTCTTCTTCGTCACTGAATTGCTGCACAGTGATGACTGGGCCAAACATTTCATTCTGAATCATCTCGTCTTGCTGCTTGAGGTCACAGATCACCGTTGGCTCAAAGAAGTAACCAGCGCCACTCACTTGCGAGCCACCTGTTGTGATGCGGGCATGTTTTGGTGTGCGATCGACAAAACCCTTGACCTTGCTCAAGTGTGTTTCGTTATTCAGTGGCCCGTAGAGCACGTCTTCGCTTGGCTTGCCAGTCTTGGTTTTCTTTGCGGCTTCGGTCAGTGCATCAACAAAGTCGCGGTAAATCTTTGGTCCTGCAATAACTCGCGTTGCTGCAGTGCAGTCCTGACCAGCATTGAAGTATCCGGTCATTGCAATTGTCTCAACAGCAAGTTCGATATCGGCATCATCAAAAATAATGACGGGTGCTTTTCCACCGAGTTCGAGATGCACACGCTTCAAGCTCTTGGCAGCGGCTTCAGCTACTTCCATTCCTGCTCGTACCGACCCAGTGATCGAAACCATTCCTGGTGTGCCGTGCGTGACCATTGATCGTCCTGTATCGCGGTCTCCACAAATGACGTTGAGTACGCCTGGAGGCAGCACTTGACCAGCGATCTTTGCTATCAATGCCGTAGATGCTGGTGTCGTGTCACTTGGTTTGAGCACTGTGGTATTACCTGCGGCGATTGCAGGAATAAATTTCCAGACACCCATCATCAGTGGATAGTTCCATGGCGCAACTTGGGCACACACGCCGATTGGTTCGCGACGAATGTATGAGGTGAAGTTGGTCATGTATTCGCCTGCGCTCTTACCTTCGAGCATTCGTGCAGCACCAGCAAAGAAACGAATCTGATCCATCATCGGTGGCACTTCTTCGCCAAACGTAATGGCGCGCGGCTTGCCGGTGTTCTCGATTTCGGCTTCAATCAATTCAGTCATATTGGCTTCCATCGCGTCGGCGATGTCGTTGATTGCTTTTTGGCGTACCGATGGCGTGGAGTGTTTCCACGAATCGAACGCATCAGCAGCCGCCTTCATCGCATTGTCTACATCTGCAGGGCCAGACAATGCGGCCGTTGCATACTGCTTGCCCGTGACCGGGTCAATAATCGGGGTCGTGCGACCATCTTGTGCTGCGACTTCTTTGCCATTGATGTAGTTATTGAACGATTTCATAGGACAACACTAACCAGCGACATCAAGTGCTATGAAATACCAAGACAGCCCAATTGGCGTAGTGTCGGGTTATGGCATCAAGCATTAAAACACTCGGTGTGCCCAAAGAAATCAAGACTTTAGAGGGCCGTGTCTCCCTCACCCCAGACGGCGTGCGCGAGTTTGAGCGCCTCGGCATTGAAGTATTCGTTGAGAAAAGCGCTGGAGAAGGCGCATCCATCAGCGACGCCGAATACGTAGCAGCGGGAGCCACGATTGTGCCCACGGCTGCAGACGCGTGGAGTCAGCAAATGGTTGTCAAGGTCAAGGAGCCAAAGGCTGAAGAGTTTGACTTTTTACGACCCGACCTCACGCTGTTTACCTATCTCCACCTTTCTGCTTATCCAGCAGTTGCTGCAGCATTACTCAAGTCAAAGACCACCGCCATCGCATACGAGACCGTGCAACTCGAAGACGGATCACTGCCACTGCTGGCACCGATGAGTGAAATTGCTGGCCGACTTGCAACCCAAGCCGGTGCACATTTTCTTGAGCGCCCACAGGGTGGTCGCGGTGTGTTGATGGGTGGCGCACCCGGAGTTCGTCCGGCAAAAGTTGTGGTCATCGGCGCAGGCAATGTTGGTTACAACGCCGCATGGATTGCGGCAGGCATGCAAGCCGAAGTAATCATCCTCGATAAAAACCTGGACCGTCTTCGATACATCGAACAAATCTGTATTGGTCGCACCACGACACTCGCATCCAACCGCGGCGCCATTGAGCGTGTGCTCGCCGATGCCGACCTACTGATTGGCGCGGTACTCGTTGCAGGTGCACGTGCGCCGATTGTTGTCAGCGAAGACATGGTGCGCAGTATGAAACGCGGCTCGGTGATTGTTGATGTGGCTGTCGATCAAGGCGGATGCATCGCAACGACTCACGAAACCACTCACACCGAACCCGTGTACGAAACTCATGGCGTCATTCACTATGCAGTTGGCAACATGCCAGGCGCAGTGCCAAACACCAGCACCTATGCACTCACAAACGCGACGCTACCCTATCAATTACAAGTCGCAACATTGGGTGCACGCGATGCATCAGCACACAGTGAAGCAATCCGACTTGGAGTCAACACTGCAAATGGGCACATCACAAGCGAGCCTGTCGCTCGTGAACTCAACGCCAAGTTTGTCAACCCAGAAGACGCACTGGCATAACAACAAGTTTTTCTAGTCGCAGCAACTATCTCGCCAGCCGCACGACCCACACCTGAAGTGTGCGTGCTCGGCATACAAACCAGAGCCGCAATGTGGACACTCTGAAAAAATTCCGCGTGGCGAATTACACGTAGGCGCGCTCGCTGCTAAATCTTCCACTGTTGTAGCGTGAAGGTCGAGTTGAGGCGTGATTGCTTGATCCATGATCAGTATTCTTGCCGATCTCACCACGAACATGACTGATACCAACGACACACCAATCCATAAGCCACAACGTGGGAGCGCTCGCGCAGCACTCGGTGTTCGCGACTTTCGCCTTGTCTGGTTTGGATCACTGGGCTCGAACATTGGCACGTGGATGCAAAATGTGGTCCTTCCTGCCTACGTCTACAACCGCACGGGCAAGGCTTCTGTCGTGGGTTTACTCATCTTCGCCCAACTCGGACCCCTGCTTTTCTTGTCTATTCCTGCAGGTGTTATCGCCGATCGATTTAACCGCAAAAAATGGCTGGTCTCGATGCAAGTTGTGCAACTTTCATTTTCACTTGCACTCGCAACGCTTGCACTCGGCACTCCGCCCATCTGGGCACTTTTTGCAGCAGCATTTGGTGTCGGCATCGGCAATGCGCTCAACGCCCCCGCTTGGTCTGCAATGTTGCCTTCCTTGGTAAGTCCTCAATATTTATCGGGAGCGATCGCCCTCAACAGCACAGTCATTAACGGTTCACGCGTAGTTGGCCCAATTATCGTTGCGGTCTTCTCGCAGTGGGGTGCAACAACAGCACAGTTCTTTTACATCAACGCCGCAACGTATCTGTTTGTAATTTTTGCTCTGCTCAACGTACATATTCCAAGTTTCGTGCCAGACCCAACACAGGGTTGGCGACGCTTCACTGCAGGTCTTTCTATCGCACGCGACAGACCAGTCGTACGTCGACTCATTATTTCGCTCGCGACATTTTCGCTGCTCTCGCTGCCTTACGTTGGACTCTTTCCAGCCGTCGCAAAACTCACATTCAAGATTGACGAAATTGGTGCCACCTATAAGTGGCTGTATGCCACATGGGGATTGGGTGCATGTCTAGGCGGACTCGCAATCGGCACTGTCTTTTCACACATTGATATGCGTCGACTCATTCAATGGGGCTTCGCCGGGTTCTCCGTCGCCATGTTTTTGTTTGCACTTTCGCAGTCGCCTCTACCTGCATTTATTTCGGGATTCTTTTTGGGATTTGCGTACTTCTTTACAACCACGTCCATGATGACAGTCGTACAAATGCGACTCGAACCCGAAGTCAGGGGTCGCGTGCTCGCATTATGGTTCATGGCATTTGGTGGCCTCATCCCATTTGGCAATATGTTTTTCGGACCGCTCATCGATCGTTACGGTTCACGCTCGATGCTGATGATCAGTTCTGCAACTGCGCTCTTTCTGGCTTGGCGTTGCGACATTACTGCGCTGGATAAAAAACAAGCCGAGATCAAGGCGTAGCGAGTATTGCAACCAATTTCTCGAGTTGAGCAACACGAGAACCCTTAATCAAAATAGTTGCAGTATTTTCTACTGTTGAAAGCATTGCCGCAACTTCGTCGCGTGTTCGAGATTGCACCTCGTACATATCTGTTTCAACAGCGATCACCTCGATGCCAAGTTGCTTGGCAAGTCGAGAAATCTGCAGATGATGTTGTTCGGGTTCCGACAACTCGGCCATTACTCCAAGCACTGCAATGCGCCGACTTGCTTTGGTTGCGTTCAAGGCATGCATCGCTGCTGCCATAGATGCAGGGTTTGCGTTATATGAATCGTCAATGATCAATGCACCACTGATTGCAGTTCGGTGTTGCATCCGCATTTCCGACAAGACCGACATCGATATAGCGTCTGCTGCTCGCTGCAGATCCAGCCCCATTACACCAGCAACTGCGATGGCTCCAACTGCATTGTGCGCCATGTGCTCGCCTGGCACATTCATCTTCCACGATGCGTTGCCCCACGGAGACTCAACAGTCACTGACGCACACGCACGCTCATCCAAAATACAACTCGTCATTCGCACGGTGGCAGAAGAAGATACACCGTAGGTAATGACTCGAGCGCCAGTAATTGACTGCATCGCCACAACACGATCGTCGTCTGCATTCAAAATTGCAAACCCCGAAGCATCGAGTGCCATAACAAGTTCACTTTTTGCGCGTGCAACGCCGTCGATATCTCCGACACGCTCGGTATGCGCCGACGCAATCTTTGTAACTACACCGATGTTTGGTCGAGCAACCGTGCACAGACGGGCTATCTCTCCAAAGCCACGCATGCCCATCTCGAGTACGAGCGCCTGCACATCGTCAGGTGCATTCAAGATGGTCACGGGCAGGCCCTGATCATTATTAAAGGATCGTTCATTTGCGGTTACTCGCAAAGCCGACCCAATTGCTGCGGCCACAAAATCCTTTGTACTTGTTTTGCCAACAGAACCAGTAATGCCAACAACACGATTGGCAAGTTGCGTATCAAGTTTGTTTCTACCCCAAGCACCTAGTTGCAACAGTGCTGCCAGTGTGTCGGGCACCGTTATTGATGTACGTCCAAATGTTTTGCCAGTTGTGAGATACGCACCAGCACCAGCGCTAAGTGCAGATTCAATAAACTCGTGTCCGTCGCGTTCGGCCACAATCGGCACAAAGAGTTGCCCGGGTCGCACACTGCGCGAATCAAAACTGACACCCGAAAGATGGGCATTTTGACCAACGAGAGTTCCGTTGGTCGCCTTCGCCACATCGGCGGCCATCAAGCGCATATTGCAATCCTACCGAGCAACAGCATTGCTATGGAGCAGCGACGTCCCAATTGTTGGCCAATTGCTAGTACCGTGTTTTTGATGACATCATCACAACGCATTCACGTCGTCGTGCTCTTTGGCGGAGAATCTGCTGAGCACGATGTCAGTTGTGTCACGGCTGCGCATGTGCTTCGCGCTCTCGACAACGACAAATACCGGATCACCACAGTCGGTATTACTCGCCAAGGTCAATGGTGCCTCGTTACCGAACACTCGCCCGACAAATTGATTGCAACTGGTGTGCCGATCTCGATTACACAGATTGTCGCTGATGCTCGCAGTAATGAGCACACCGTTGTATTGCCACTATTGCATGGTCCACTCGGCGAAGACGGCACCATCCAAGGTGTACTTGAAGTTGCAAATATTCCATATGTCGGTTCAGGTGTTCTTGGCAGCGCTGTTGCAATGGACAAAGGTGTTGCCAAACAATTGCTCGCCGTCAATGGAATTCCCCAACCAAAGTACGTATCGCTGCACGAACAGCACATCACCGATGCTGCTCTTCAACATGCAATCGACACTCTCGGACTTCCTGTATTTGTGAAACCCGCCAACATGGGTTCATCAATTGGTGTCACAAAGGCTCGTAATTTAGGTGAACTTCGAGAATCAATAGCCCTTGCTGTTACGTATGACGAATGGGTGCTTATTGAAGAAGCGATTGTTGGGCGAGAAATCGAGGTTGCGGTTCTTGGCAACCTCACTGTTCGCACATCGCTTCCAGGGGAAATCATTCCGAGTAGCGAATTTTATGATTACAACGACAAGTATGTGAGCAACTCAGCGCAGCTCAAGATTCCGGCGCCACTTACTGCAGTCGAAACTGAAGCCGTACAAAAACTTGCTGCAGTTATTTTCCACACCTTGCGCGCCGAAGGTATGGCCCGTGTCGACTTTTTCTACGAAGAAGGTGGACGCGGATTCTTGTGCAACGAGATCAACACAATCCCCGGGTTCACACCAATCTCGATGTATCCAAAGTTGTGGCAAGCATCTGGAGTTTCCTACTCGCAGCTTCTCGACGAACTTATCGAGTTGGCATTTGACCGCCACTCGCGACGTCGCCGTAATACCGCGCGTTAATACAAACCTTCTAGCTGCCAGAAGCAGGGATATTTAAAATTTGCCCTGGGTACAACAATGCTCCAGAACTATTGAATCCGTTCGCACCAAGCAACGATGCGAGCGACACACAGAACTTTTTTCGAATGATGTACATTGAGTCGCCCCTAGCAACTTTGTATGTTCCAGCAGGGCGGGGGTCGCAACCAGGCTGACTTGGACCAGCCGCAACATCGGGTGCCACATTGATTTGTGGATTATTCACCGTTGCGGTTGGAGGAATTTTGAGAATTGCTCCCGGAAATGGAAACTGATTCGTTGCAACGAGTCCATTCCACGACAACAGCTCGGCCACCATAATGCCGTACAAGTTGGCAACGAGACTTGGCGAATCACCTGCACGCACCGTATAAATCTGTTCAACACCAACCGCACCGATAGGCAACGTGGTCACGATGTTGGGCAACGTTGACTGCACAGGCGGAATCGTTGCAAAATCAGTTGGACCAACTGGCACGATCGTTGTTGCAGTGCCCGCAATTGTGGTGCTGCATGCTCCAACAAAAAATAGGCTCGCCAAAACCACAGTTGCGTGCTGGATTGCTTTTGTACTGCTCTTCATTGAACTCAATAATAGGCGAATAGGTGATTAATCGGTGATTAATCGGTGATCACTAGTTCACTATGCCATTGGGCGAGCAGATGCAACGATCGGTGTCGGAAGCGTTGACGAGCCCATCAATCGTTGATCAACGGCTGCAGCGCAGGCACGGCCTTCGGCAATTGCCCACACGATCAGGCTCTGCCCACGACCCATGTCACCAGCCACAAACACTCCAGGAATATTTGTTGC
>JBJOEQ010000023.1:0-17888 GCA_046049195.1 Actinomycetota bacterium
GTACCGCCAGACACAACAACCGAAATTGGAGAACCAGAACGAACCTGCTCATTTGCCAATGGATCTTGGGTAATGATCTGATTTAACGGCACAAGTGGATCATTGCGAACTTCGAAGATCACCAATTGCAACCCAAGCGGAGCAAGCAACTGGGTGGCACTCTCGACAGACAGACCCTGAATAGGGGGCACGGTTTGCAGTTGCTTCGCGGGGTTATAGGTGATGGTCACAACATCACCCTGATGACCGGTAGCGGTGGCGGGTGGGTCTTGGGCGTACACAATGTCATCATCAAATGCGTCATTAATAACGGCATTGGGTATTGGCGTGAGTCCGAGGTCGAGCAGTATCTGACTCGCTTCGGCTTGAGTGCGGTTGGTGACATCAGGGATCGTGAGCGAGGTCGCCGAGCCGCGATCAACAGTTCGGTAGATGAACACTCCTGCTGCAAGCAAGATGATGGCGGTGAACACCGCACCAAATATGTAGGACGCTGCTCGTCGGGGAGCAAAATCGTCATACAAATCTTCGTAATCAGCCGTTTCTGTTGTGCTGGCAATAATAGGTATTGCCATGGTGTCGGTCGATTGAGACTGTGTCTTGCGACCTTGCACATCGGTAAGTGCAACTACTTCCTCACCTGCACTAAACCTTCGCAAATCATCGCGCAAAGCATTTGCATTTCCATACCGACGTTCTGCCGATTTGGCCATGCACTTAGCAACAATCGCTTCAAACTCTCTTGGCGCATCAGAAGCAAATTCACTCAACGCAGGAGGCACCCCGTGTACCTGTTGGTATGCAATACCAACTGCGTTGTCACCAATAAACGGCGCGCGTCCGGTAACCATTTCATACATCACCACACCAAGTGAATAAATATCACTCCGAGGGTCTGGTTGTGAACCTTGCGCTTGTTCAGGAGAGAGGTATGTCGCTGTGCCCATCACCGAGCCAGTTTGTGTGAGGCCATCTTCAACTGCTGCGCCGAGTGCACGAGCAATACCAAAGTCGGCAACCTTCACTTGACCGGTAGAGCCAATCAAGATGTTTCCTGGCTTGATATCGCGGTGCACGACACCGTTGTCGTGGGCAAAACCCAATGCACTGGCAACATCAACTGCTACATCGCAGGCCTGCCTGGCGGAGAGGTGCAACTTTTCTTTCAGGATGCTCGCAAGTGTGCGTCCTTGCACAAACTCCATTGCAATAAAATAGGTGTTGTTGACCTTGCCCCAGTCATACACCGCAACGATGTTTGGATGAGTGAGACCAGCAGCAGATTGGGCTTCCCGGCGAAAACGCTCGACAAAGTTTGGGTCATTGGCGTACTCAGGAAACAACACCTTGAGCGCTACAGGACGATCGAGCAACAGATCGTGTGCCAAAAACACCTCGGCCATGCCGCCGCGACCAACGCTGCGCTCGACACGGTAACGATCGTTGACTACCGGAATATTGCTAACCATGTCTATTACCCATGTCTATTACCCATGTCTATTACCCTTGCGCTTTCAACACAGCATCAAATATTTTGAGATACGAGCGGGCTTTGTCTACTGAATCAAATTGCTGCACTCTGTCTATTTCTCGCTGAAACTCTGACTGCATAGCATTTCGTTTCGTAGTCGAAACTTCAACAACAGTTGGTTTGATCCACAGCAACCCACCAGGCTGACCTTTGTAAATAGCAATTGTTGCCGACGACGAAGAGTTGGTAAACGCCACAAAATACCCGCTGCGTTGGTGGCGAAGTGCGACAAACCCACCACAGCACAGCACTACGATGACGACCAGTGCAAGAATCCGTTTTTTGATTGACGTGGTGCTTTTGGAAGTGATACCTGGATCAATACCTGGCGCAGTGTCAGGATCAGCAACCACTTCTGGTGCCGCCGCGTTGATGTTGACATCAACAACGATCACAGTGATGTTGTCGCGCCCACCATGCCGTTTTGCGGCAGTCACCAATCGCTCTGCAATGTGTTGTGGTGCGCTTTGATCTCGCATCATTTCGGCAATCTCATCAATCGGCACTTCGTCTACGAGCCCATCGCTGCACAACATAAAGCGGTCACCATCAAACATCGGTATGGTCCACGTATCCACAGACACCCGTTCGTCTATACCAAGTGCGCGTGTAACGATATTGCGACGAGGGTGCGTGCGCGCTTCGGCAACCGTCAGTAGACCCTCAGTAACAAGCTCTTGTACATATGAGTGATCAACGCTCATTTGTCGCAATTCTCCAGTACGGAGGAGATATGTGCGCGAGTCACCAACATTGGCGATCACAATTTGCGATGGCTGATCAGTGTCGCTGGTTGATTTAAGCAACGCTGCAGCAGTAAGTGTCGTTCCCATTCCGCGCTGATCAGTGGTTGATGTCGCTGATGCGTAGATCGCACCGTTGAGGTCGCGAACTACTTGGGCAAATGCCTCCGCCGACGAAACACCACTGATCGCAATGCTTCGCAGGTGTTCAATTGCCATGGCGCTAGCAATTTCACCCGCGTTGTGTCCACCCATGCCGTCAGCAACAGCAAACAGGTTCTGTTCTGCGATGTGTGCGTCTTCGTTTTGACCCCTCAGATTGCCGGTATCGGTGGCTGCACCGATAGCGAGAGTCAACATGGCACCAACAGGCAACTACGCCTGCTCGAAGTGCAGTTGCAACAATCCAAGCGCAATCAGTTGTCCATGACTCAGCAGTGTTGGTTCGGTGATCAGCACGCCATTCACTTTTGTACCGTTTGTACTACCAAGGTCCTCAATCGTCCATCCGTTGTCGCCAGCACGAAATCGTGCATGTACACGGCTGATGTTGTTATCAGCAATCACAATGGTGCACGAGTCCTGGCGTCCAATAGTTACGAGATCACCGTCGAGCGTGTAGCGCGAACCATCAGCAAGCACAACAGCAGTAGGTTTTACGTCGAGTTGATGCGTTTGCGCAATTGGTTTTCGCGGTATGGATGACGTCTTGCCAGTTTTGACCACACATGATCCAATACGCTGCGCCACATCTTCTTCAAGTGCAACATCAGCTTCGCCAGCAATGTTGTAACCCTCAAATTTGGCATGATTAGCAATTGCTTGACGCAGTTCACTCAATAACGGCTTGGCAAAATCGCTCAGTGCACCCAAGTCAGATTTGTGAAGTCCAACTACATATCGTTGAGCTACATCGCCATTGTGGGTTGCGGCCTGATCGTCCATTGCGGCGACGATTTGGCGACCGATCTCGATTGGTCGAATGCCAGTGCGTCGCGTGCGTGTTAACACGCCACCATTCTACGCCGTAACTCCTGCTTGGTTCTGTCTAACCCACTAGAGAATATTGCTCGCTATCCAAGTAGCATTTCCATCGCCGATTCAGTACAAGTAGATCTTCTGGGTTTGCGCAAATTTGGACTTGATGTGTTCCAAAGTGGATCACTCGTACCGTAGGGGTCCATACAATTCGATACGCTGAGTTTCTTGCCTTACAGCAGAAATCCAAATCTGCACCATGATGCCGAAACTCTGGACAGAATCCGCCAAGTTCATGAAAGACAGATCGCCTCACAGCGAAGCATGTATCCGTAACGCCACTAACAGTTCTTGCCACTGCACTATTGCCCCATTTCCCTGGGTTGAGAGAAGAGTTGCCCCACCCAATTCGATGTGGGTTTGGGTGAAGGCTTATTCCCGAGCTTTCGATCCGACCGTCGTCCATCAGAATCATTGGTCCAACTATGCCAACTTCAGGGTCGATCATTTGCCCTAAAAATTGTTCAATCCATGTTGGGGTTGTGACCTGGCTCTTTTCATCCATAAATATAACGGTTTGTCCCTGTGCGTGGCCAAAACCGATGTTGCACATCTCATAGAAATTTGTCGGTTGCGTTATCTTGATTACCGATATTTGACGAGAAGAACTGTGGCCGGGCTGATCGAATGGCACGGCATAACCTGGGTGAGCACCTAGATCATCAATCACAATGATTTCGTAATTGTCGTAAGTTGTTATGTTGGCGATGTTAGTCACGAGATGCTCAATCATTCGAACAGATGATCCCCACACACGTGACTTTGCTCCAGTGGTTGGGATGATAATGCTCACTCGGGGGGATGTTGGCAGAAGCGTAAACATGTGGCCATAGCTTCCCGGTTGCAATTTTGTAACTTCAGCAGCTATTCCAGTGCGCTCAAAGTGTTGCTCAATTGCTCGCAGTCCAGCTTCGTATGCGTATGGTTTGGCCGTTGAATCACCAGCTGTTGAACCTGGCACAACTCGCCAGTGATACAAGACTTCTGGAATATGGACAATTGAGCGAGCCCGTTCTGTGGCGCGCAAAATTAGGTCGTAGTCCTGTGATCCGTCGAATCCACGCCGAAAGCCGCCAATATCATCCAGAAGAGTGTTTCTAAATACCGAAAAATGACAACAATAATTCTGGCCGCGGAGGCGACTTTGGTCAAACGGCGGTTTTCTAAATGAATCATAATGTTGGCCATCTGAGTTGATTTTGTCTTCGTCGGTATACGCATAATCGGCATCAGGATTGGCCAATAATGTGGCAGCAACCTTGGCAAGAGCCTCAGAGTCAAGCGAGTCGTCATGATCAAGTAGTCCAACAAATTCTCCAGTAGCCATGTCGAGTCCATCTTGTGAGGCATCAACAATCCCACCATTTATTGATCGAAGGGCAACTCGAATGCGTGAATCACTGGCCATCGCACGTTGCAAAATAGTTTGCACATACTTATGGGTTGATCGATCATCAACCACACACCATTCCCAGTCGGCGAATGACTGCTTCTTCATTGATCTAATGCATTCCAACAGTGCATCGGCAGGAGGGTTGTATACAGGAGTTACGATGCTAAAAAAAGGCATCAGTTCATTATCACTTTCCGTGGATGTTGAAAAACCGAAGCAATATACGCCTTGGGGTCATCAGTAAACGCCCAAGCTTCCATGTGACACTATTAAGAATCTGCGTATTTCGATCACGAACTAAATTGAGTTGTGCTCGTAGTTCGCCCAGTTCGGCGCTTGATCCATAAACAGCATCACATGCTGCGAGGAGTTCTAGTTTGGTTGCTTGGAGTTCTTGTTTGGTTACTTCAAGCTCGTTACTCTTGAGAGCAAATTGCAGAACGCCAATTTCAGTGAGAAGCCGTTCGCGTGACGCGACCTGCAGTTCATCGGTTCGTTCATCTTGACCAAACATTGAGGTAATCCTACTCTATGACTCATTTTATGCCGTTGGACTGGTGTGATCTCGTTGCTAGTGTGAGGCGGCAACTCGGGCGAGTGGCGAAATGGCAGACGCGCTGGCTTCAGGTGCCAGTGTTCGTAAGGACGTGGGGGTTCAAGTCCCCCCTCGCCCACAGTGGTGTTCTGGCGCGCTCTTCATTGGGTGTGATGCTGCTAATTTTTAAATAATTCCCAAACATAAGGAACAAAGTGCAGCAACTCGAAGAACTTCAACGCTCAAAGAATCTGCTATGGAATCTGACATTGCGTGAGTTGCGATCAAAGTATCGTCGATCCTTTTTAGGTTGGGCATGGTCAATGCTCAATCCGTTGTCCAACATGTTGATTTATTGGTTTGTATTCGGTGTTGTATTTGGTGCAACTGCCCCTGTCGGTGATCCATCTGGAGTCAACAATTATGCGTTTTACCTGCTCTGCGGAATTTTGCCATGGGGATTCTTTTCACTTGTTACAAACCTCGGTCTTGGTTCGCTGATTGGTAATGCTGGACTTGTTCGTAAGGTCCATTTTGCTTGGGAAACATTAGTTTTCTCTCAAGTCATCTTTTCCTTTGTGCAGTTCTGTATTGAGATGTCATTGCTGTGTGTTGTCCTGATTGCGGCAGGTAGCCCAATCTTGCAGTGGATACCAGTTGCATTTTTGATGATGCTACTGCTGACTGTTTATGCGGCTGGCTTTGCTTTGGCGTTGTCAGCAAGTGCTGTTTTTTTTCGTGATCTTCGTTATCTCTGGACCATCATCATTCAAGTGTTGTTCTTTGCTACGCCAATCATTTATTCACCTGATCGACTAGATGGAAAACTTCCACCGTTTCTTGAATTTGTGATGCATTGGAATCCAATGGCTGTATTCATCCATTCGTTTAGACAGCTGCTTTATCACGGACGTACACCAGAACTCGTGAATGTGGTGTATTTGATTGTGGCTGCAATTATTTCGTTTTTTTCTGGCTGGGCAATTTTCGCCAAGCTTTCTCGACGTTTGGCCGAAGAGGTATAGCGAGTTTCACCTATTGCATTAAGTGATTAATAGTCCAGTTAGATGGAACTGCTACGAGTCCTTCTTCAAATAGATCGTTTTGATGTACATCAAAACGCACCCAGTTTTGGCAGTGGTCGTAGTCGGTAGTGCCTGTCGCATCGGTACATGCAACCGAGATGTAATACGTGCCTTCTAACAGGGGAAGTTTAGGAATTACGATGGTTGCTAAAACAGGGCTGTTTAAATTACCAAGACCTATTTCTGATCTACGCGAGGTACTTGACCACACAATATCTCCATCTAATTTACTGATCGAGACCTTAAGGACAGGACTCCGAACAGATGTTTGTGCTGTCAACTGTGTAGTGATACTCATCGCACCGTTTGTCTCAATCCGATCAATTTTTTCGCCCACCTCATTGAGCAGTTCAATTCTGTCAATGCGAACCTCTTCAGTTCCCCACCTTTCACGAAAATCTGCGTCCATTGCTACATGCTGTGTGTAGCTTCCACCGGTGTACGCGGCAATTACTTCGGCAGCAGGTCCGCGCATCATCATGCGACCTTTTTCAAGCCAAATCACTTCTTTGCATAATTGCTGCACAGAGCCGAGACTGTGACTCACGACAACAATTGTTCTTCCTTCGCGACGAAACTGTTCGATCTTCTCGCTGCTTTTGCGTTGGAAAGATTGATCACCAACAGTGAGTACCTCGTCAATCAACAAAATTTCAGGTTCAACGTGTGCCGCAATTGAGAATCCAAGCCTGATAGTCATCCCAGACGAATAGTTCTTTACAGGAGTGTTAATGAACCGCTCGAGTCCAGCAAATTCAACGATGCTGTCAAACTGCCTCTCTGCGTCTTTTTTTGAAAGTCCAAGAATTGCAGCATTGAGATATATATTTTCACGACCTGTTAACTCGGGGTGAAAACCTGCTCCAAGTTCAAGGAGCGCAGCGACATTTCCATTCACAGTTACCCGCCCTTTATCGGGGCGATAAATGCCCGTAAGGCACTTGAGCATTGTGCTTTTTCCGCTTCCGTTTGAGCCAATTAAACCAAGAGTGGAACCGTGTTCAACTTCGAACGAAACTTCTTCAAGTGCCCAAAATTCCTCATATCGTGCTCGTCTACCGCGCAGAATCGCAGCCTTGATATAGCGATTACGTTCGTGATACAGCCGAAAATTTTTAGAGACTGACTCAACAACAATTGCGGGTTCGGTCATGATCAGACAACTTTACTGACTCCGGGAATCGGATGATTGATCCCGAAGTTGGATTAAATGAGCTCGGAGCGATGCGGGTAAAATTCTTCTGTCCCAGTTGATAATAAATGAGTCGGCATGCTCTATGTAGTACTGCTGTTCTTCGGTCGGGTGAAGGGAATCTTGATACCAAGGCATATGCCTTGCGTGATAGGGAGGACCACTCCTCAAAGATTTGCTGTTGAGGTGACCTTCTCCTGGTCGGTACATCGCAAATGTCGTATCAACTGGTGCAGCAAAGAGGTATGGGGCAATTTGTTTGGTCCAAAATTGGGACTCCCATTTGACAACTTCATCAGCGTGCATATAGTGCTGTGGAATATCGTTGATCCGTAGACTCAATCCGATTTTGTCAACATCTTGGTATGTCTCCAACGAACTTTGTAGGAAGTCAAAGACGCCAGTTGGGCAGTCATCGCACGGAACCACATCGGGGTCTGTCACGATGAAATAACTATCAAGCCCAAGTTCGGTAACGAGACCGCTAAGCCAAGGTGCTCTGTGCCCAAGATTAATGTCATTAAACAACACGTGGTGGCTGGTGGTGTGCAAGAACTCGACGAGGGGTGGGTATGTGCTGGCATTGTCACAGAGCCAAATATTTTCCTGACCCATTTTTTCAAACCACTGCAAGAGTGCGACCAAATCAGTCATGCGATCTCGTACATTAATGATGACTGGGTACTGTTTCATTTCGGTGACGATGGTTTATCTCGCAAGAAGGGGAAGAGGCGAATCATTCGTTGTCCGATGCGATAACTTGCTGACGTTTCTAACTCTGATATTCGGGCACGAAGTCTGTCCCGTTGGTCAGTCATTGCGAGGTGGGCTCCTACCAAATTGGTGTGGTCTTTGCGCAGGGGATCAAGTTCGCCTTGCATTTCATTGCGTTGTTGAACAATTGTCTCTAACCCTTGACGAACAAGCGTAAGTTCTTTTTTTGCTTTGACTAGTTCTGCGATCTTGCTTTCGGTATACAGGCTGATTTGCTCGTTTTTCATCCTCAAGCCGTGGGCTTCGGCAAACAGATCCCTGATCAGTTCGTCGCGGTCGTCGCGTTTATCACTGTTATTAGCCATCATCCCCATCATACTTTCAACAGTCCGATAACAAGTGGGGCTTGTGTAGATTTGTAGTCAATGCAGATCGCGAATGACCGTATCAACACGATTATCCGATGGTGTGAATACGCATATGTCGTTGTGCTGCTATTTGCACTTACGCGAGGCCCTGTGCTGAGCATGTGGTTCGCGAGTTCATTGGTGACACCAGAGGGATCAGCATCTGCACAACTGTTGACTTTTATTGTGGTCCAGATTCCAGCATTAATCCTGCTCGGATATCGACGGGTGCCGCGATCATCATTATTTGGGCCCGTAGGTTTGCTCGGATTGTTTTGCGGTTGGATGTGGCTGTCAACTCTGTGGGCAACTTTTGGGCAGCACACCATTGTTGAGGCCACAACATTGTGTATCACGTTTTTAACTGGCGTTTATATTGCGCGAAGTTTTTCGTTGCTTGAGCAACTTATTCTTGTCGTGGTTGCAATGCAACCAGGTTTGTTGTGGTCGCGCTATGCAATAGCAAATAGTTGGAGTAACTCAGTTGACCAAAATGGCAACTGGGTTGGCATTTACTTCAACCGCAATTCACTTGCTCCAGTAGCAATGGTGAGTTGCTTAGCTGCAAGTGCGCTGTTGTGGATTGTGGTCATGCGTCGCGGGAAGAAATTGCCTATCACCCTGATCGCCGTGCTGATCGACACCATCTTGTTTGGTGCAGTGATGTTGTTTCATTCACGGTCCAACACATCGATCGGTGGTGCTGTTGTGTTCGCTGCAGTGTGGGCATTTTGGACAGTTGTGCGCTCACTTGTTCGACGAAAGCGCATCACTAGTCAATCATTGCAGCACTTTGTATATCCAGGATTTTTTTTCGGCGCAGCCTTGCTGACATGGGCAACTGTGCGACTGCAAAGTGTGGTCTTGAGTTTTTTTGGTGAGACGCTTGACTTCAATGGTCGTTCGGCAATCTGGAACTACAGCTGGACAGGATTCCTTGATCGACCGTTGATCGGTTGGGGTTGGATGTCGGCATGGCGCACACCACCATTTCTGAACCGCGATTTATGGTGGTCATTTGTGAATACCGGTTGGTCGCACAGTGGATATATGGATGTATTGCTCGGTGGGGGGTTAGTCGCAGCAGTGTTATTTGTTGGTGCATTCTTTTGGGGCGGATTACGGAATCTAGGTGATGTCACGAAACAAAATGCTGCTCAATGGACTCCGGCAATTATGTGTTTTGTTTTAGCAACTGCAACCCAAGAAAGTTTTTTTGTCGGCAATCACTTTCTGTGGCTCTTGTTTGTTGCTGCAGTTGCGGGCAACCTATCTGCAGTTAACTCTGCACAATCTGAATCATAAAAGAACGAGCATCTTGAGGCATTGCCTCAAGAACTTGGGCATCTATTGGGCTGACAGGAACATGAGAAATAAGTGGGTGTTCTGGACGAGTATCGATTTCACCATCACCAAAAAGTTCCTCGTGCACCTTTTCGCCCGAGCGCAAACCAACGATTTCAATTGCCACAGACTTTTGTGAGTTGCGTACGAGTTGTGTTGCAACATCATAAATACTGACGGGTTCTCCCATGTCGAGCACCAACACTTCACCGTTGCTCCCGATTGCACCAGCCTGAATCACCAATTGCACAGCCTCGGAAATAGTCATGAAGTAACGGGTGACTCCACGGTGGGTAACAGTTACTGGCCCACCTTTTTCAATTTGATCTCTGAATGACATCAACACACTGCCTCGAGAACCGAGCACGTTTCCAAACCTTACAGAGATGTACTTGCCGGTTGTCGAGTTGCCACCGAAATGGGCCGTTACTCGTTCGGCAATTCGCTTTGAGTAACCCAAAATGCTGATCGGGTTAGCAGCTTTGTCGGTGGAAATATTGACAAATACTTGAACACCGACACTTTTTGCTGCGTTCAACAATGTCGAGGTACCAAGGACGTTCGTTTGATATGCCTCAAGTGGGTAACGCTCAAGAAGGGGTAGGTGCTTGAGTGCTGCTGCGTGAAAGACAACCTCTGGGCGTCGAATTTCAAAAATGTGATGAATCGTTGCTGCGTCTCGTAAGTCCGCTAACACGGTTTGTGGAGTATCAAGTAGTGCTCGCCCATGAATAGAGAGTTGAACTTCATGAAGAGCGCTTTCATCACGATCAAGCATGATCAGTTCGGCAGGGTTAAATCTGGCAAGTTGTCGGCAAAGTTCGCTTCCGATACTGCCGCCCGCACCAGTCACCAATACTCGACGATTGACGATGTAGTCCGAAATTTGCTGCAGATCGGTGTGGATCTTGCGGCGACCCAACAAGTCTTCATCTGTGAGATCGCGAATATCCCCAGGATTAAGGGGACGTTCGTTCAAGTTTTGTACCGGTGGGACAATCTTTACATCCATACCAAGTTTCTGTGCACGAGAACTGATGTCATTTATAAGTGACGAATCCGCAGAAGGAATCGCAATGAGTAGTGTGGTTGCACCAGTCTTACCACGTGCTTCGGCAAGACTGTCGCGTCCGCCGATGACTGGCACACCAGAGATACTTAGGCGATGTGTATCCGGATTGTCGTCAATAAAGCCGACTGGCAAATAACTTGATGAAGGATTGCGCAACAAGGTGTTCACCATTTGGATTCCGCCTTCTCCGGCGCCATAAACCAAGATTTTTGTCGCTGTCTGTTCCGTTGGACGACGTAGCTGCTCGCGAATTAAGCGCCATACGTATCGGTTGGCTGCCATAAAAAAAAGTCCAGCAAATCCGCCGATCACTATGACACTGCGAGGATAAGGATTTAAAGATTGATCAAAAAAGCGCAGAAAAAGTAGTAGGCCAGTAGAAACGGTGGTTGTAGTGATCAGACCAGCAATTTCATCAAAACTTCCATACCTCCACCTACGTCTATATATACCGACTACGTATCCAACAATTGCCTGTATGGCAAAGACCACAGGTATTACACGAAACACTGTGTCGCTCGTTGCGCCCATCGGATCAAAATGGCCTTGGTATACAAAACGAGCATAAGACGCGACAATCGCCGTAATCGCAAGAATTGCGGAGTCCAGTACAAACTGGATAATTGAACTTATTGGATAAAAAGAATTTGACCTGGCAATTCTAAGCAAGAACCTAACGAGTCGGGAATTATTCATAACGGTTATTCGCTCGAGCCTATTCTGCTACGAGAAGCGCGCCGAGAATCTGGTTTCCAGAGCGCTGCAGGATTTCAATTGTACTTTGCACGTCGCGACAAGCACTCAAGTTTTTGTGCGCAACTAATACATATGAACTTGTGTTGTCCACAAGTTCCTCAACCGACATTGAACGAACATCAGACCTCATGGACAACGCAAGATAGGTAGTCAGTGTCGTCGTCTCTAGAGACTTCAGTGTTTTGTCAATTACAGTGCTCATTCCGATTGGCAGAAGAGTCACCTTGGTTGATTGCAAGGAGCGAGCTTGAACGATTATGGCAGCAGCAACCTGGGATGAACTAGCAGGTGAGTAATCGCTGTCAATTTCTCCTAAAAATGCAAGCTTGTGGATTGCGTCCTGTAGTTTCCGAGCAGAGCGAATCTTGTCGTCAGTGGCTGTCAGTTGCAATATAATCAAAATCGCAACCACGAGTCCGACTGCTAGACCAAACAAATAGGTTGAGACTTTAACGGTGGACACAGTGCCACCAGATGTTTCGACTGTTTCACTCACGTACGCCAGCTCACCGGTAATTGAACCACTGGACTGATTAATTGCATCAACCTGAAGTTGAAGTGCAAATTGATCAGACGTTGCTGTTGCCAAAACAGATCGAATTTGTGTCTCAAGTTGCAACAACCCCGTAGTGATTGCCACACGTCGCTCGTTCTCTACTTTTTGCACATACACATCAATGGCCTGGTCACATTGTTGGCGGTTTGGTGCAGAGCAATCAAATACATAATTGGCAGCCCCATTGCTAGAAACAGTAAAGACCTGTTTGCCATCTCCGTCTGCGGCAGCGAGCATTGAGACCTGTGGTTCTGCACGTGCCACCGAAACTGCCGGGAGGTCTTGTGAAATCTCGAGCAGAAGTTGTGGCCCCTCAGCGCGGACTATGGCGAGTTGGTTCTGAAAACTTGGGAACTCATTAATCGCATCGAGATCGACGCCGAATGAAGCGAGTCCAGCAGTTTCATCTTTCGCCCCGTAAATCTTGTTGACAGTAATTGAGGTTGGACTATTTTGAAGGTCACTCTCTTGGGCAAACATCAATCCAGCACTGACAAAAAGACTAATTGGCACTATCCACCAACGCAATCGGACAACTTGCCAGATGGATCTCAATTCAATCTGAGGAATCTCTTTGCTCAATGGCCCCATGGATTTTAAGCCTACCAACTGTGATCTATGTCGTGTGTAGGCGGCGTTTAAGAGTGTGCATCGTTTTAGTGTCTTTTGCGTGCCACGATGGATGTGTGGACGATCTACAACGAATACTGGGCTACACGGATGCGATTGATGAGAGTGCGCCGATAACCAAGGTTGCCGATGAATTATTTGTGATGTCGTGTTGGACGCCACAATTTTGCACAGCCCTTATTAGAGCGGCTGAAGCAGCAGGTGGTTTTTCTGCGCAACCAGGTGACCCTGTGCCTGGTCATGAAATCTCTCTTGCATTAATTAGTCCACGATTGTTTGAAGCCGTGCAAGACGACATGGGAATGCGCATCTGGCCACAATTGCAACAACATTGGCCTCTTATTGACTATCACGGAATTAATGATGTTTTTATTATCAAATACGAAAAGGGCGGTCAGGAAGAATTGCGGCAACATCACGATGTGGCGCAAGTATCAGCGAGCGTCAAACTCAACGACACGTACGAAGGTGCATTGTTGGATTTTCCTCGGCAAAACTTTACGAACGCACAACTGCCAGTGGGTTCACTTTTGGCATGGCCAAGTTTGGTGACGCACCCGCATGGCAGCACACCGATCACGAGTGGCGTCAAGTACAGCTTGACGATTTGGTTTGAACTACCAATTTCACTTTCATGAACAATCGCTACATCTTTCGAACTCTGTTGATATTGGGTGCACTCAGCACGTTGACAGCCTGTGGAACCTGGTCTGATGCCCAAAGTGTTCCGCCAACAACGATCACACCGTCCACAACTACAACACCGGTTGAGACAGGCATTAGCGCATCGGGTCAACGAAGTGGACCAAGCGCTCAGGCTTCGCAACTGAAATTGCTTGAACTTGGCTTTTGGTTGGCTGATCCGAATGGCAAATTTGATGACACCACGGCGCAAGCGGTGATGGCATTTCAGAAATACTTTCAACTTCGACCAACGGGCGGCATTAATGCTGCAACTGCTTACTTGCTAGAGCGAATGATGATTCCGGCAGTAGCCATAACAAAAGAAGGCACGTTGGCTGAGGTTGATAAGTCACGGCAATTGCTGTTTCTCGTGCAAGACGGAATCACCACCTATGTAATGAATACATCAACTGGCGATGACCGCGCATACGAGGAGCCTGACGGCAATACTCCTGGCGTGATGATCAAGGGAACTGCAGTGACTCCAGCCGGGTCGTTCAAAATTGATCGAGAACGACCTGACGGTTGGTGGATTGGCGACCTCGGCCAGATCTACCGTCCAAAGTATTTCGTCGGTGGAGTTGCCATACACGGATCAATGAGTGTGCCTGCATATCCTGCATCTCACGGCTGTGTGCGAGTGACTGTTAAAGCAATGGATTTCATTTGGGACAATGAAATCCTGCCTCGCGGTACGCAAGTGCTTGTTTATGG
Source organism: Actinomycetota bacterium (assembly GCA_046049195.1). Taxonomy (GTDB): domain Bacteria; phylum Actinomycetota; class Acidimicrobiia; order Acidimicrobiales; family Ilumatobacteraceae; genus UBA3006. The sequence continues at coordinate 14,395 of JBJOEQ010000023.1, forward strand.
AGAAATTAACTAGTTCGTTTACGAATCTTGAGTTTGCGGTCATCCGCATTTGAGCAATGACCATCGACAACGCTGAATCGCCATCCGTGTAGGTCGCACACAACAAACCCGTTATCTATGCGGCCAAACTCCGACAAATCTGCTTGACGATGCGGGCATAGTCGCTGCATCACGTAGCCGTCAATTTCAATCTCGGCCGAGAGTTGGGTGGTTGCACTTTCAGGCGCTGTTCGGCGCACCGCTTCTTGTTCCGCACGACGCATTCGCTCAACTGACAGGCTCTTAAAAAAGTTATACAAAAACTCGTTGTATGCGCCGTCGCGCCATGCAGTAAATCGACAGGAGAGAAACAGCGAATTAGACCAGTCAACGGCCTTATCGGCAACTGTCTTTTCCAAAAGCGGCCGAGCAATCACAAATCGATAGCGATACTGCTGATCAGCGAAAGGAACCACAAGTCCGTTTGCAAAATCGATGTACATCTCTGCATCATCTGTTTTCAATAAGCATCCACCACCAATTGCGGCTCGGAGTGTTGGAGCCATTGCCAATAATGGCTGCCACCAATCCTGCAACTGAGTTAACAGATCGGTTTTTTGTTGTGGCCATGTTGCTTTGCAATCACGCAACCACTCAGACCAGTCAGCCTGATATTCGCGCAAATATTCTTCTTTGTTGATAAACGGACGTTTCACAAGATCATCACTTATCGGGTGTGTGACGACAATTGATGATGGCGAAATTTCGATTGTCGTGCCAGGGATGTTGAGCGCAGCCCGATCGTTGCCAACGGCTTGTAGGCGTTTAATGAATTCTGTTTGATCAGGGAAGATTGAGAGTTCGTCGCCGGTGATCATGTTTGTCGAAAATAAATCTTCATCTAAAAAACACGGCGGCCCGGCAGAGGGTACAACAACCCGCGCATCTACCAACGATACGTATTTTATTGATCGCGCAAACTGACTTTCGACCTTTGTGCGAGCCTGTTGCACGAGTAGTTCTCGCGGTTCGTCATAGACCATTGGGTACCAAATTGCTCCGCTGTATTGCAACCAATGCATGTCGACCGGACCATGTACCGTCAGTGCACCCAGGTCTCCAGTGCGACAGTCGTTTTGGTTAACTAGGCGCGACTCACCGTCGCTGATCACGATTGCCGAATCACCACCCGGTCCATCAGCAATTGCGCTTTCAACATGTATCGCAATCGTCAGACCATCACCCAGGTCGGTCTCCTTGCCATTTTCAGTGCGCACGAAATTTGTGAAACCTAATTTGCTTAGACGTCGTTCGAGCTCGCGAGTAGCAAAAGCAGGGAGCAACACCTTCGTGGCTTTATCGATATGACTTGCCAACCATGGTTCATCTAGATGGTCAGCGTGTTGATGTGAAATGTAGAGATAATCGGGTGACTCGATTGTCGCCATCAACGCTGGAGACAACTGATCGTTTCGCGGAAACACAAACCATGAACCGAGAAAAGCTGGCAGAAACCACGGGTCGCAAACAATCGTGGCTTGGCGCGTTTGCACCAATATGCCGGCATGACCAATGGAGGTTGCCCTCATGTCGTTTTAGGCCACTGGTTGATCGGTAAATTGCTGACCACCGCGAGCAACATGTTCTGTCCACTCGGCACCGTCCCAGTAGCGCAACTCAAAGCGCTTGGATGGATCTGCGTACCAGGCTGCAGGAGCGGCAGCGGAAGTTGTAGCGCCAGTGGTTGTAACAGAAGTTGGAACTGGAGTTGATGGATTACTCGCTACAACAGAACTTGGCAAAGATGAATTCGTTGGTCGCCGAAGGAATGCGCAATACCTGCCGTCAAACGTTGGGACAATGTTGACCACTTCCCAACCATCTGCCGACTTCTTTGTGAGTTCGACAGCAAGTGCTTCAGGGCTTGAGTTATAGGGGTTGAACGCAACATATTCGTACATATGTTCAGGTTAGTGGCGAGCGTGATCCAAATATCAGCCAAGCTTCACCACCTCGTACGCCTAATCTTGAAGCTGTGACTAAAGCCAAACAACGCATTGGGTATTTTGGACCAGCCGGAACATTTACCGAACAAGCGCTCCTGACGCAATCCGATTTGGCTGGTTGTGAGTTGGTTCCTTTCCGCACTGTTCCTGACGTACTTGATGCTGTGGATCGCGGCGAGGTGTCGCTCGGCTTTGTCCCAATCGAAAACTCAATTGAAGGCACTGTCAACTTCACTCAAGATGCACTTGTTTTTGACCACGATCTACTGATCCAGCGAGAAGTAGTTCTCGACATCGAGCATTGCATTTTGGCTAAAAAGGGAACTTCCCTAAAAGATATAAAAACATTGTTGTCGATTCCTGTTGCGACGGCACAGTGCCACGAATACATCCGTAGCAATCTTTCTCATGCCCAACTACATGCGGCAAATTCAACAGCAGAAGCCGCACGTTTGGTAAGTGAAGAAACTGGCAATGGTTTTGCGGCCGTTGCGCCTCGCAATGCTGGCGCAATTTACAACCTCGAGGTGATCGCAAGCAACATCGCGGATCACGAAGGAAATCAAACACGATTTGTGTTGGTGGGCAAAGAATCAATCCCACCTGCAACAGGACATGATCGCACTGCACTTGTGGTGTTCCAGCGCGCAGACGAACCAGGAAGTCTGATCTCGATTCTGCAAGAGTTTGCTGCGCGTCGCATTAACTTGTCGCAACTGTTGTCACGACCAACCAAACGTGGTGGGCTCGGAGATTATTGTTTCATTATTTACTGTGACGGACATATAACTAATGAACTGGTGGCAGATGTGTTGCGTGACCTGCATGCCAAACAGGGTGCAGTGAAATTTCTTGGCTCATACCCAGCTGCTGGCGCACAAGCGCATACGGCACGTGAGCATGCAGACGCTCGATGGCGCGAAGCAGATGATTGGGTTACTGCGCTCAGAGCGCAGATCGCGCGCTAGCGTTCCTCAACGGAACGGTGGCAGAGTGGACAAACGCATCCGCCTTGAAAGCGGACGGCTCAAAAGGCCCGGGGGTTCGAATCCCTCCCGTTCCGCCAGTACACTCAATCACCATTCGTCGGTGCTGTTCTAGGAGAGGTGCCAGAGCGGCCGAATGGGGCGCCCTGCTAAGGCGTTGTCCGGGTAAACCGGACCGTGGGTTCAAATCCCACCCTCTCCGCCATGGTTGTTCGTAACAGGTTCATGCTCCTGTGCGCCGCTGCACTTGTGTGCAGTGTTGTGCCACCACAGCAAGTTGATGCTGCTCCTTGTGCAAAAACCTACGTTGCCAAACGTGGTGATTCGTGGTGGTCTATTGCCCAAAAGTCAAATACCACACTGAATCGTGTGCTCAAACTCAATGGTGCAAAAACAAGTACAAAAATTTTGATTGGTGACGAAGTATGTGTGCCTGGTCAGTCAACACCAGTTGCAACCACCCCCACCATTCCCAAGTACACACAAGCAGAAGTTATTCAAATCATTAGAGATGCATGGCCCG
>JBJOEQ010000024.1:0-3121 GCA_046049195.1 Actinomycetota bacterium
GCACTGGTAGAGGCGATGATCATTGCATCGTTTGCGACAGGTTGCGAGCAAGGGTTTATTTATTTGCGCGGAGAATACCCACGCGCAATACGCAACGTACAAAATGCGATTGACGAATCGACCAAGCACGGATTTTTGGGTAACAACATCTTGGGCTCTGGGTTCAACTTCGCACTATCAATCGTTCGTGGTGCAGGCGCATACATTTGCGGCGAAGAAACAGCGATCTTTAACTCGATTGAGGGCTACCGAGGAGAACCGCGCAACAAGCCACCGTTTCCAGTTGAAGTTGGCGTGTTTGGCAAACCGACACTCGTCAACAATGTTGAAACACTTGTCAACGTGCTCTCTATTGTTAAAGACGGAGGTGCTGCATACGCCGCACTTGGCACCGAGGGCTCAAAGGGGCGCAAGTTGTTCTGCCTTTCTGGCGCAGTTGCAAAGCCCGGCATTTATGAAGTTGAGTTTGGCATCACACTGCGACAATTGATTGATCTCGGTGGTGGTATGCGCAGTGGTTCAACCATGCAGGCCATCTTGTTGGGTGGCGCAGCAGGCGGATTTGTTGGGCCAAACGATCTTGACTTGCCGCTCACCATGGAGGCCACTCGCGCCGCAGGTTCGAGTCTTGGCTCTGGCGTAGTCATGGTGCTCGATCAGTCGGTCGACATGGTCGATCAACTTCGCCGCATCGCAGCTTTTTTCCGCGATGAATCCTGTGGACAATGCGTACCTTGTCGCGTCGGCACTGTGCGCCAAGAAGAGATTGTTTCTCGTTTGGCCAAAGGCGTTCAGTCGCAAGACATCGAATTGTTGCGCGAGTTGGGCACAGTTATGCGCGATGCTTCCATCTGCGGTCTTGGCCAAACAGCCAACAGTGCAATTGATTCGGCGATCAACAAACTGAAAGTATTTGCAGTATGAGCACTCAAGTGACCACTGGCCTGCAAGTGCGCCGCTCGGTGCAACTGACTATCGACGGTCAGTCGGTGACTGTTGCTGAGGGCGAAACGATTTTGAGCGCATGTCGCACCATAGGCACAGAGATTCCCACCCTGTGTTTCGGTGACACCATTACACCAAAGAATGCTTGCAGAGTTTGCATGGTTGAGGTTGAAGGATCACGCGTGTTGGTGCCTTCGTGCTCACGCAAAGTCGAACCCGGCATGGTGGTGCGCACCGATACCGAGCGCACCGACCACAGCCGCAAACTCGTTCTCGAATTGCTCGGCTCCTCGGTTGATCTTTCTCTGACCAAAAATGTTGCGCGCTGGAACAACGAATACGAAGCAGAACCAACACGTTTTGGCATGCCTGCAGCCCCAACCACTCATCGCGATGAAGCAACAACTGGTCATCATCATGTTGCTGATGGTTTGAGCGTCTCCAATGTGTTGCAGCCCATCAAGATCGACAACGAACTTTATATACGCGACTATTCAAAGTGCATCATGTGTTACCAATGCGTTGATGCGTGTGGCGAGCAGTGGCAAAACACTTTTGCAATCGGTGTCGCGGGTCGTGGCTTCGACATTCGCATCTCGACCGAATTTAATGTTGATCTCACCGACTCGGCGTGTGTCTATTGCGGCAACTGCATTCAGGTCTGCCCCACTGGTGCACTCATGTTTACAAGTGAGCACAATATGCGCGAAGCCGGTACCTGGAAAGAAGAAGAACAGACCCAAACCGACACCATCTGCCCATATTGCGGCGTTGGATGTGCACTCACCCTGCATGTTCAAGACAACGAGATCGTCAAGGTCACATCGCCAAGCGATCACTCGGTAACTCAAGGCAACTTGTGCATCAAGGGCCGGTTTGGGTTTCAGCACGTACAAAACCGCGCAGAGTAGATTGCCCTCATGGGCCAGTCACTTCCAATCATCTCGATTGAGTCATTTTCAACAAGCACTCCAGAGTCGTCCAAATACCAAAACGATGCATCCGATTTGTATGCAGCACTCAGCGAAATTGGATTCGCCATCATTGTCGGTCACGGAGTGGACGACGAAATAGTTGCCAACATGCGCGATGCAGTCAAAATAGTTTTTGACACACCACGAGATGTCTTGATGCAAGACATGGTCGTCAAGGGAAATTACCGAGGCTTTGTGCCACTTGGCTACTTCACGCCAAATTCGGGCACGGGTGCAGCCGATCAATATGAAGCATGGAAACTGCACAACGAAACAGAACTGAACGATCCTGTTTGTGAGGCATGTTCGCTGTACGGACCAAATAAGTGGCCCAACATTTCTTTTGACGTGCGCACTCCAATCATGGAGTACTGGAATGCTCTCACCAAGGTGAGCGAACGCCTCATCATTGCTTTGTGCAATCAGATGGGTGTTGATCAAAATATTTTGCTCTCATACATGTCTGACCCATTAACAAATATGACGTTGCTCAATTACCCTCCGATGCCGCCGCAGTCTGATTCGTGGGGCATCCACCCACACAAAGATTTCAACCTGCTCACACTGCTTGCCCACGACCCAATTGGCGGGCTTGAAGTGCGCAATCGAAATGACGAATGGCTGTCTGCAGACTGCCCACCAAATGGAATGGTGCTCAATGTGGGCGACATGCTCGAGTTGTGGAGCGGCGGCCGACTGATCTCTACGCCCCACAGAGAGTTCAATCACTCTGGCAAACCCCGCCAATCATTCCCTTATTTCTCCAAACCCCGATGGGATGTAGTGGTTGAGCCATTGCTTGAGCCGATTGCCGGATTCGACCGTCCACCTCTACATGTAGGCACTTCGGCCGCAGATATTTGGTATTCCAACTGGCCAGACACGGCATCAAGCGACCCCGCACAGGATCTTGGCCACTACAAGTAGTTACTGTTGCGGGGATGACTTCGTCGCATAAAAAGCCCAGCCGTAGCTTTGAGCCAAACGGTGACCTGAGCGTCACTCTTGCCACTGGCCAAATTGCACATCGCGACCACATTGCTCATTCGCAAAGGCTTGAGCGAAAGTTTTACACCGTTCGCCCAGGCGTGTGGTGTCTCGTTGGCAATGGATTGTCCAATCAAACATTTGTTGATGCACCAGAAGGCATCATCGCAATTGACACGGGCGAATCAATTGAAGAAATGCGTGCGGCCATCAAA
>JBJOEQ010000025.1:0-11715 GCA_046049195.1 Actinomycetota bacterium
CACGATCATTCACGAATCATTCGCCATTCGTACCACACACCCGAATATGTGAAATTGGCTGCAGAGGCTTACGAGACCTGGGACGCAGTTGCCGCCGAGGCTGGTGAAGAACTTGTTGTGCGCACGGGTGGAATAGATATTTTTCCAGAGGGCTCTGTGATTCCTATCAGTGACTACACGTCGAGCCTCGAGGCAAACAGCATCCCGTTCGAAGTTTTGGATGCGCACGAAACGATGTCACGGTTTCCTCAGTTCACTGTGGAAAGTGGCGTTCAGGTTCTGTTTCAGAAAGACACGGGTATTGCTCCGGCATCCAAAGGCACAGATGCACATCATCGTTTAGCGGCAGCACGGGGAGTTGAGTTGCGAACCAATGCATCTGTTAATCGCATTGAAAGTGATGGCGCTGGTGGTTTGGCAGTCGTGACCGACGATTGCATTTACCAAACTGGTTCGGTCATTATTTGTGCTGATGGTTGGACGAATGAATTACTTGAACCTCTTGGAGTTCATATTCCACTCGAGGTGACACGCGAGCAAGTTGTCTATTACCCGAGCACGCCTCAATCACTTTCCCAATTTTCGATTGGCTCATTCCCGGTTTGGATTTGGATGGATGACCCTTCGTACTATGGGTTTCCAATTTATGGCGACATGGGTGCAGTCAAGGCGGCAGAAGATGTTGGGGGTCAGCCAACGACGGCGCGCACGCGCAGTTTTGATACTGACGAAGGTGCGCTCAAGCGCCTCACAGATTTTCTCGGCCACACAATCCCCGACATGCTTGGAGATGTGAAGCCACGAGTAAAGACATGTCTGTACACGCTCACTCGAGACCGAGACTTCGTGCTCGATACCGTGCCGGGGCATCCTGGGCTACAAGTGGGCCTTGGTTCTGCTCATGGTTTCAAGTTTGCATCCTGGTTTGGACGGGCACTTGCTGAACGTGCCGTGTTTGGTACAACACGAAGCAATATTGTGCCATTCCGATTTGATAGGCCAGCGATCACTGATCCGAGTTACAAAGCCAACTACATGCAGTAGTGGGTAAATCTGATACAACTATGCGATGCCTGATTACCTGAGCGCGTACGCACAATCGCAACCAAACAAGATATCTGTCATCGATGACAGACCAGATGGCTCAGTACGCACGCTGAACTGGAAACAACTCAACGAGGAATCGAATCGACTCGCGCATGTGCTGGTTGAAACCGGCAATGCACAGCCCGGCAACAAAGTGTTGTGGTGTGGACAAAACTCGATTGGTGTTGTGGTGATGATCGGTGCTGCGCGCAAGCTTGGTGTGACTGCAGTGCCACTCAACTATCGCTTGTCGGACGACGAGTCGGCTTATGTAACTGATCATTGTGACGCGACTGTTGTTTATGTAGATGCCGATAATGCGGCGACGTTTGAGCGCATTCGGTCGCAGATTCCAAAAGTCAAAACAATCTTGGTGTACGGCGGCAAGGCCCTGGATGGAATGTTGAGCGCAGATGATTTGATGGTTGCTGCGTCCACGGATGAGCCAGTGATCTCGGACGATCGCACACCCGGCGCGACGATGATCTACACGTCAGGTACGACTGGAAAGCCAAAGGGTGCACTGCGTACATCGCCGGCAAGTACAGAGCAGGGAATTGCATTGGTCCGTCTGCTTGGCTCGCAACCGAGCGACGTGTATTTGACAACTGGACCGATTTATCACAGTGGGCCCGGTGGGTTTATGGCAACTGGTCTGGCGATGGGTCAGACAGTTGTTGTACAGCGCAAATTTGATCCGCTTGATTGGCTAAGACTTGTCGACAAGTACAAAGTGACGAGCACCTTTAGTGCACCGACACCGATTCGCATGGTGTGCAACCTGCCAGCCGATGTCAAAGCGAAATACAACGTGACGTCAATGAAGCGCATGGTTGCAAATGCTGCGCCGTGGAGCATGACGCTGAAGCACATGTATCTTGAATCATTTCCGCACGACTCGTTATACGAGATTTATGGATCTACCGAATTAGGTGTGAACTGCGTGTTGTTGCCGGAAGATCAACTGCGCAAGCCAGGTTCGTGCGGCAAACCATCGCCATTGGTTGATATCAAGCTGTTTGATGACGATGGCAATGAAGTAACGGGTATTGGCCCAGAGCACACGGGCGAATTGTTTGTCAGTAGCCCTTCAGTGTTTGCCGACTATTACAAGCAGCACGACAAATACATGGCCGATCAGAAGCACGGCTACCAAACGGTGGGTGACATCGCGTATCGCGACTCTGAGGGCTTCATCTATATCTGTGATCGCAAGAAAGACATGATTATTTCTGCTGGCATGAACATTTACCCTGCCGAGATTGAGGGTGTGCTGGAAAATCATCCAGACATTTATGAAGCCGCGGTCTTCGGAATACCGAGTGAGGAGTGGGGCGAGACGGTGCACGCTGTTGTTGTGAAGCGACCTGGTGCAACTCTGACCGAAGATCAAATCAATACACATGCGCGTGAGTTTTTGGCAAGTTACAAAGTGCCTCGCTCTCTGTCGTGGAGTGATGAGTTGCCCAAGACAGGCTCGGGCAAAATATTGAAGCGCGATTTGCGCGCGCCGTATTGGGCTGGTCGCGCTTCGCAGGTGTAAAGCGACGCGGTAGGCGTTGTTAGTTTTGCGTTGATTTGGCGAGGGTGTTAATCGATGGTCGCAAGATCATTGAGTAGCTGTCGACAACCGATTCGGCCTTCTGCTGATCTTTGATTGCTTGTGCATCGTTTGTCGCTGCATTAAATGCGGCGCGGCTTGGGTATTCATGAAAACGGATCTGGTCCCAGTTGCGGCCGTCACCCATGATGGTGTCTTCCACTTTGAACCAACCCGTGATGCGCGCTCCGTGTGCAACGGCGGCTGCACCTTCGGCGTCGTGATACGAAGACAGTGTTGGGTGTTCGACTCCATCGGCAAATTTGAGTGTGTGCATCACAATGATTGCGCCGTCGTTTGGAGTTGATGGAAACGGAACTGCATCGAGCGAAGGCGCGTCTGCAGGCAACTCTGGAGTTGGCATTGGATGCGAGCCGATCACGAATGTCTGTTGCATGCCGGCTTCTTTATGTGCGTGCAACTCTTGAAAGTCTGGCATCGATTGCATTTCGATGATTGATGCACTCTTTGGGTACTTCACGATGCCGATGCGATCCCAAATTGGTTCGTCGCCAGTGAGTTGTTTTTCGACTGTTGCGAGAAACACCGCGTCGGCGCCAAGCTTGCGTAGTGGTCCGAGAGGTGCATAACGATCGTCGGCTTCAAGACCGCTGATGTCGCTCTGTCGACCATCAGCGTAGTCGGCCTTCTCGCGGTACTTCATCAAGTTGACCATCCATACCGGGCCGTCATCTTCTGGTTTGCAGAAGGCCAACTTCATTCCGTATTCCTTGTTGATGCGGCCATAACGAGGACGATCTAATGCGCTCATGAACAACAAACCTACTCGTGAAGAGGTTTGGCCAAACGAAGCGAAGCGAGTTTGTCTGGTTCTGTGAGGCCTTTGAGGGCTATATCGAAGTCGGGAAGTGCATAGACCTCGCCGTCGTCAGTGATCATGATGAAGCGATCAAACTGCGCCAAGAATGATCTGTCGTGACTCACGGCAACAACTGTGCCCTCAAACCCGTCGAGTGCGTGCTCGAGGGCTTCGGATGACTCGATGTCGAGGTTGTCGGTTGGTTCGTCGAGCAACAATACGTTGTGACCCTCGATTTCGAGGCGCAGAATTTCGAGTCGTGCTTTTTGACCACCAGACAGCGTGTCAAACTTTTGGCGAGCGTTGTTGACTAAGCCGTAACGCGAAAGGGTTTTCATTGCGCGTTCTTCTTCTGAAATTCGGTCGAGCACAATCGCCAAACACTCACGACCAACGAAGTCTGGGCGGTTGTTGATTTGCGTAAACACACCAACCGATGTGCGTGGACCGAAAGTAATCTTGCCCGTGTCGGGCTCGTTTTGTCCACTCAGCACTTTCAGCAGGTGAGTCTTGCCTGTGCCGTTTGGACCAATGAGCGCAACTCGTTCGCCGTGATGGATCTCTTCAGAAAATGGCTTGAAGAGTTTTGCGATAGAGACGCTTTCAAGTTTTGCAACGCGCCGCGCCGCATCTGCTCCGCGAAGTCGTACATAAATCTGTTGATCGGCAACCGGTGGAGGTGGCGGGCCTGCTGCAACAAATTTTTCCCAGCGGGTTTCTGCGCCGTTGGCCTTTGTCGCATTCTTGAAATTTTGTGCTGCACGCTGCTTCATGATTTTCATGTGCGCAAAAAGTCTGCGCTCTTCGTCGTTCCAGCGCTTGAGATCGTCGCCCAGAAGCGCCTGACGTTTTTCGCGTGCTTCGGGGAATGTCACGTATGAACCACCGTGCACCCAGCAACCGGAGCCCTCAATGACGACAATCTTTGTTGCACATCGCTCAAGCAATGTGCGGTCGTGGCTGACCATCAAGATGGTTGAGCGACAAATTTTGATCTGCTCTTCGAGCCATGCACGGGTTGGGATGTCGAGGTAGTTGTCTGGTTCGTCAAGCAACAGCACGTCAGCACCAGAGGTGAGTAGTAGGTCAAGAACTAAGCGCTTGCGTTCGCCGCCCGAGAGCTCAGACACAAGTCGTGTTGATACATCATCAATTTGCGACTTGACGCTGCGCTGTGCAGATGCCTGCCATTTGGTTTCGAGTTCGTATCCACCCAAATCACCCCAGTCGGAGAGCGCGGTGGCGTAACCCATGCCATCATCGGTGCCGTCGGCTAACGCTTTTTCTGCAGCAACAAGTGCGCGGCCAGCGGTGCGCAGTGCAGCAGGTGCAACTTCAATCAACATCTCGCGCAGAGTGTCATCAGGTCGTGACATGCCTACGTCTTGTGTCATGTTGAGCATGGTGCCACCAAGAGAAAACTCGCCACCATCCGCTTCGATTTGAGCAGACAAAATGCGCAAAATCGTGCTTTTGCCAACACCGTTTGCGCCAACAATTGCAGCGTGCTCGCCGGGTGAAACCTTGAAACTCACGTCAAAAAATAATTGGTCGGATCCTGGTGGTCCATATTCCAATTCGGAGACAATGATGCTGCTCATCGCATGCAGTCTGTCTGAAGTTTTTGTCAATTACGCTGAAAGGCAGTGATAAATAAGGCAGCGTTTCCCCTGTTGCAGGCGACAAATGCTGTCTCGGGAATTTCGAACGGCATTGTGATGATCGCTGTTCCGTGGCTCGTTTTAGACATGACAGGATCTGCAGCCAAAGCAGGTTTGCTCGCGGCGCTTTCAAGTATTCCCGGAATCTTTGTGTCGCCAATTGTTGGCGGATTGGTCGACCGTTTTGGGCGTCGAGCAATTTCGATGTTTTCGGACATGATGTCGCTCATCTCGGTGTTGATGTTTGTATTAATTAATTGGGTTGGTGACCTGACATATGCATGGATTTTGGTGGTTGCTGTGCTGGGAGCATGTTTTGACCCTGCTGGTTATACGGCGCGCAAATCGTTGATTCCCAATGCTGCAAGTGCATCGGGCGTAGATGTTGATACGGCAAATGGTCGACATGAGGGAATTTTCTCGATCGGCTGGATGGTGGGTCCGGCAATAGGCGCGGCGTGCATTGAGTTCAGTGGACCAATACTGGCTTTTGGAATTACGGCATTCATGTTTGCTCTTGCCACACTGTTTGTATCGCTGATGAAGGTTGACGATGCTCATGGCAAAACGATTGCCCACCACGACGACGGACACGAGCGCTTTGTCGATTCGCTAAAAAGTGGACTGCGTGTGCTGATACAGGACAAGCCACTACTTTCCCTGACGCTCGCATTCTTTTTGCTTTCGGCAATGTATATGCCGATTGATACCGTGATCTTTCCGACATATTTTGAGTCGATCAACAACCCGCGCGCGCTTGGTTTGCTCTTTGCAAGCCTTGCTGCAGGCATGGTCATCGGCTCATTCTCATATGGCAAACTCGCCGCACGTTTTTCAACCAAGACGTTGTTGCGCTTAGTCGTACTGATCTCGAGCCTGGCCCTTTTTCCGATGTCATTACTGCCTTCAACATGGTTGTTCGTGGTGCTCGGGTTTTTTGCGGGGTTGTCCTGGGGGCCGTTTAATCCACTGTGGAACACGGTTGTGCAAACACGAGTGCAACCAGATTTGCAGGGCCGCGTGTACGGACTTCAGGTGTCGTTGCTGTACGCGGGGCCTCCCGTGGGGCAGTTGATCATTGGTGCAAGTGTTGATCACTTTGGGTTGCAACCAACGTTCGTTGTTGTGATGTCAATTTTTGCTGCGACTGGAGTGTTGATCGCTTCGTTGCCCGTGTTCCGCGGGCTCTAAAGTATTTGTTATGCCACTTCACCCGCAAGCCCAAGCAGTTGCCGATTTCTATGCCGCAATGCGCACGACACCATTTGAAGAATTGTCACCTGATGATGCGCGAGCCGTGTACAACGCTGGACAAATTCCAAGCGTGGAAGAGGTCTTTGAGATTCGTGACATCGATGCAGGTGGCATTCCGTGCAGGCTCTATAGGCCATCGTCAGATTCCAATCTCGGGCTCCTTATGTTTTTCCATGGCGGTGGTTGGGTAATTGGCGATCTTGAATCGCACGACGGAGTGTGTCGCTCATTGGCCAACAAGTCTGGTCACGCGGTTTTAGCCGTTGACTATCGCTTGGCTCCCGAACACAAGTTTCCGGCGGCATTCGATGATTGTGCTGCGGCACTGCGCTGGGCGCATGATCATGCAGCATCACTTGGCATTGATAAGACTCGAATTGCCGTTGGTGGCGACTCCGCTGGTGGCAACCTGGCCGCGGCAGTAGCACTTGCGCAGGAAGTTCCACTGAAGTTTCAGCTTTTGATTTATCCAGGTGTCGATATGACGATGAAATCTCCATCAATTGACGAAAATGCGACCGCGCCAATTCTTACAAAATCGGTGATGGCGTGGTTCGTTGATCATTACATGCGCTCGAGTAGTGATCACTCAAATATTTTTGCGTCACCGATGGCTGCCAGTGATGATTTATTGAAGAAGATGCCACCTGCGCTTGTAATTACTGCACAGTTTGATCCTTTGCGGGATGAAGGTGAGGCGTACGGGAAGCGACTTGTGGAAAATGGTGTGAACTGCACGATCAGTCGGTACAACGGTGCGTTCCACGGTTTCTTCAACATGATTACGTTGCTGGACGATGCTCAGTCGGCACATGCGCAAGCGTCGACGCTACTGAAAAAATATCTGGATTAACGATTTATTCGTTGCCCTGAACTCTGTCGAGTTGTGGTGCGTCAGTATCGAGTAGCGCAAGTACATCACCAGGTGTGATGGCAGTGCAGAATTCGCCGTGCAAGTTGGCAACCGTCATGTCGTGCACCAGTTCGGCGTCGTAGTCGGCACCATCAAGACCAATGCGATTGGTTGTAGCACAGCAGTCAGGTACAAGGTATGTGTCAAAACCAAGATTGCCGGCCATTCGTGTGGTTGTCTCAATGCACATGTTGGTGAAGAAACCGACAATTACGAGTCGCTTAATGCCTTTGCGGCGCAACTGAATCTCGAGATCGGTGCCGATAAAACCACTGTTGACATCTTTTTCAACAACAATGTCGGTTGGTTGCACTTCAAAGCCCTCTTTTTGTGCACCAGTCGGTAAAGAAAACTTGAGTGGGGATGCTGCTTCGCGAGAGTCGTGTCGCGTGTATGCGATGGTCAAATCATGTTGACGAAACGCGGCAAGCAAACGCAACATGTACGACTCGGCATCGGGATTGTTGCGGCGACCAGTCGGCCCGCCCCAGTGTTGGACTACATCGACGCCCTTTTGCACATCAACGAGGAGTAATGCTGTATCGCTAGAAAATTGTGTGATCACGCCAATGAGCATAGTGAGTGTAGTAGCGCTATTTGCGACGTGAGTCTCGCGCTGCTGGCATCCAGTTTTCGCCAGCAGTTGCATCAATGCGAGCCAAAAACTTATGTCCGATTGGCTCGATGAGCTGAACAAAGTCGAGAGTAAGTTGCTCGCCAAGATGACGCCATGCTTTTTCACATAATTCGTTTGTGGTGTCTTCGATCTGTTCTCTAAATGTAAGTCCAGCATCATTGATGCGTCCGTCACTAACAAAGCCACGGGCATCGAGCGCGGCCCATGCTTCTTCAAGTTGGGCATCGTCGGCGCCGCGGCTGCGCGGAATCCAGTCGCCTGGGTAACCGAGAAATGCGTTGTGCAATAACCCTGCTTGCACGCCACTCACATCGTGACTTGCAAGAACTGCAAAGTGTGTGTCGCCACGCCATTCGCGAATGCAGTTGACGGCAAGCCAAGCAGACAACGCTGGATCGTCTTCGCAACGAGGCCATGCGCGATGTGCCGCATGCAACACGCGTCCGCCGAGAGGCAGCGAGTCGGCAGCATCCCACAGCGGCAAAGCCAACTTTTTCAATTGGTCGATTATCTCTGGTGCGTATTCGCGCAATCCACGAGCAACGGCTTCATTGCGCACTCGGTATGCGTCTTCAAACGTGGTGTGTTGGCGAGCAACATCGAGACATACATCAATAAATTCTTTGCGGATTGAGTAGAACGCCGCGGTGACGGCATTGTTGCCAGCCGAGGCGAGTGGGGCAGAGCGCGTAGTGATGTAAAAGCCCAAGCCATTTGGCACGCCGAGTGCTGTGAATCTTGCAATTGCATCTGGATCCCAATAAATCCAACCGATGAGTCGGTGCGATGCAAGCGATGCTCTGGCACTGAGGTCACGCCAATTTGTCATGCGCAAACGGTACCAGTCGTGCAAGAATTATAAACAACTGTGAGTACCCCAAGTTTATTTAGCGAAGCGCAAGAGCTGCTTCCGTTTGATGGCAGTGCTGTGCTGTATCCACGATTTTTTGATGCCGACTTTGCTCGTCGCGCATTTGATGAATTGCAGTCAGCAACGTTGTGGGAGCAGCCAGAGATGATCATGTTTGGCAAAAAATATGCTCAGGCCGGTTGTTCTACATGGTTTACCGATAGTGGAATTTCGTATCAGTATTCGGGGATCGTTCGCGAAGCGCACCCAATGACACCAATCCTCGAGAAGATCGGGGCTATGTGCACCGCACACACTGGCGCACAATTCAACTCGGTTCTTGTCAACTTGTATCGAGATGGTCAAGACAGTGTGAGTTGGCACTCAGACAATGAAGCGGTCAATGGCGTAGAGCCAACAATTGCGTCGGTAAGTCTCGGTGCAACGCGTCGCTTCGATTTGCGGCACAAAGAGACGAAAGAGATGGTGAAGGCAGACCTGGAAGACGGATCACTCTTGGTGATGTCTGGCCTCTCGCAGCAATGCTGGGTGCATCAAATAGCAAAAATCAAAACTCCAGTTGGTCCGAGAATAAATCTCACGTATCGGCTGGTCGGTTAGCGATTGGCAAGAGCAACACGCTGTGCTGCATCAACATGCTCAACAGTGAGCCCACAGCATCCACCAAGTACTTGTGCGCCAAGTGAAGTCCATTCTTCAAAAAATGTTTCAAGGCGCTTTGGCTCGATCACGTCCACAAATCTCCAGTCGGGCATTTCAAAGTATCCACCATCTGGGTATGCCGATAGAGGGCCTGAGAACGTTTTGCGAATGGTCTTAAGTGACTCGCCAACGATTTCGGCACTGGTGTGCATCACGCCCGCCACATCCACACCTGTTTTTGGAATGAACTTAGTGATTTCTTCAAGTGGCAAATCATCAAAAGCATGAAATGCAACAACGCGGCCGTCTGTTGTGCGCCGTGCACTCAAACCAAACCAAACTGGTAGTCCGGTTGCTAGTGCAGCCTCCAACACAAGTGGCACACGGGTGGGTTCGTACATCATTTCGAGCATGATGTGGTCAACGCCTGCTTTTTTCAGAACTTGTGCAAGTTCGTGAAAGGCATCAGAGATTTGGTTGAGCGGAGGTGTCTTGGCTTGATCGACGACTGCAGTGCCTTGCGCAACAGGCACCATGTGAGAGAGCGAACCAGCGACAACAACTTTGCGACCTGCAGGTGCTAAGTCGCGTGCGCGAAGCGCAGCCTCAACTGCGATGGTATTTATTTCTTCCACACGATCACCAAAACCTGCTCCGGTAAGCATGAGGCGTGACGATGCATACGTGTTAGCGGTGATTACGTCGGCGCCAGAATTGATGTAATCGAGATGAATCTCGGTCAGTAGCGCGCTATTGGTGAGCGATGCAGGACCACACCAAGCAGCAGTATCCATCTGCGCGCCGCGGCGTTGCAACTCTGTTCCTGTGCCACCGTCCAGAACAATGATGTCTTTGGCGTCTAGGCGAGTCTTGATGTGTTGGTAATTCATAAATACCCACAATAACGGTGCGCCGTTTGAATGTTCTCCTCGGAATTGGCCCTTGTGTTATGAGCTTGTTGGTGCGACGGTTGTGCCAGCCACAACACCAAGCAATACAAAAACCGTGCCGGCCACATATCTCTGCACAAATGGCAGTGATCGTCCAGTGAGCAAGCGAGTGCGTAGTGCGCTTGCGGTCAGTGCATACAGAGCGTCGGTGATGCAGCCGATTACAACAAATGATGAGCCCAGAATGAGTGATTGCAAGGCGGGTGATCCACGTTCTGGATCAATGAATTGTGGCAAGAACGATAAGAAAAATAAAGCGACTTTTGGGTTAAAGATATTGACAACGATGCCTTGTGTGAACGACCTGCGCAATGTAACCGAAGTTGAAGTATCAGAAAATATTGCTGGTTGGCGCAAGAGTGTGCGTAAGCCAATGAAAACTAAATAACCTGCGCCAATCCATTTGACTGCAGTAAATGCTGTTTGGGAGGCAGCGATGATCGCAGAGAGCCCTGCTGTGGCAGCAACAACATGGAAGAAATTGCCGATTTCGAGACCGGCAACCGCAGATAATGCGACGCTTCTGCCGTCGGAAACGCTGCGGTTAATGACGTACAGCACGGCTGGGCCAGGAATGACGAGTAGTGCGAGCGATGCTGCGGCGAAGGCGAGAAGTGAGTCGAGGGTGGGAATGCCTCAACGATAGGCGCGCAAACGTAGTGCATGAGGCACATCTGTTGGCTGAAACCTCATTTTCCGACTCTGTCGGCTCGGGTGACATTTATTAGTCTTACAGGTATGAGAGTTTCTGTCATTGACGATGCATGCCATGGCCACCAGATGTGCGCAATTGCTGCACCCGAGGTGTTTGGTAGCGATGAGATGGGCAATGCAACGGTACTGATCAGCGGTGATATCCCTGCAGAGTTGCAGGCAAAAACTCGAAGAGCAGAATCAAATTGTCCAGAACGCGCAATCGTCATTACTGATTAGTTAAAGTTCGCAAATAACTGGGGGGTTATTTCTTATGACTGAAGTTCGTAAACCTGTAGAAGATCTGCTGACGGACTACGACATCTTTGAGCCGGAGTTTGTCAAAGATCCGTATCCAAGTTTTTCCGAAATTCGCGAATCACAGTGCCCGATTGCGCGCACTGAGCGCTACGAAGGCTCATGGTTGCCAACGCGTTACGAAGATGTCGTTGCAATTGCGCAAGAGTACGAAACGTTTACATCGCGTGGCATTTTGGTTGTGCCGCCATTTCCTGGACAAGGCGAAGGCGCATACGGCGGCGTTACAGCACCACCAATCACTTCTGACCCACCAGATCATCACTGGCA
>JBJOEQ010000026.1:0-2872 GCA_046049195.1 Actinomycetota bacterium
AGCGTGACTGTTTTGCCAACCCATTCGTTTTCACACATTTCTTGCCCAAGTTGTGTGTTGTCGCTCGTTGCCCATGCTCTGCGACCATCGGCCAGAAGTACTGCTGCACGCACTTTCTCGGCAGTGCCATCACGATCGTGCATCACGCTGTATGCCTCAATAGTTGCTACACCTTCGGCCTCAAGCGCTGTTGCTACGGCGCGTCGAGGAGTTTGATCCACTTCGTTTTGTGGCGACTCGTGCCTAAAGCCGTGAAGGGGTGGCGTTGTTGCGTACACACCAAAAGCATGCTTGGTTGCATAACCACCATTGGCCCACACCAAACCAGTTTCTTTGGGTTTTTCGCGCAGTGTTGTCATCGTGGTAGCAATTGCGTGCATTACGTAGTTATTAAATGGTCCGCCAGCAAACGAGAGTCCGCCTGTACAGGTGAGTTTTCGGTCCAGTGAAACACCAAGTGACTCTGCACCGAGTTGCACAGCAGATGGGAAGCATGAATAGAGATCAATATTCTCGATTTCATCAATAGATTTTCCGGCAAGTGCCAGCACGCGTTGGCCGCCAATGCGTATTGCTGGTGTCTCGGTAAATGTGTGGCGATGTGAAACAAAGTTGTGTTCGTGACAGTCGGTTCCTGCGTGCAGAAATATCCATTTATCGCGAGCAATGCCCAGTGCTTCAGCGCGCTCAACAGAGCACATCACGAGTGCTGCTGCCATGTCGACATCATTGTTTGAATTCATCAACTTTGTGTACGGAAAACCGATCATTCGGTTGTCGGGTGTTGGAGTACGTATTGCTTGAGCGGTGTAGCTCTGTTGAATCCACGCGTGAGAGTTCGTTGCTGCAACATCGCTAAAGCGCGCCCACAATTCGCTGATGAGCTTTTGGTGCTCTGCAACAGTTCTTTTGTCGCGGTAACGCAATGCGGTCTCAAACATTGGGTAGATCTCGATTGGCAGCATGATTTTGTGAGCCAATTCAATTTCGTGGTTCATCACCAGGTCTTTGCCGAGAGCAGTCGGTGCTAAACCGTCTTGCGGTTCCATCCATGGCAATGTTATTTGTGCGGCGCGTGCCCGACGACGAGATCTAAATGATTCTCCACCTGTGAGCACGATCATCTTTGCGCCGTCGTCGCGAATCTGCAGTGCAGCGTTATTGACCAAGTACTGGGGCATATTGCCGCCGTGAGGCGTAAGTCCATATTCATTGGCATTGATTTCAAGCATGGATGCAATATCGCGAGCGGGGTTGGTATTTCGAGTTGACAACGAGCGAACTACGCGCAGGGCATCAATCGTTGTGGCATTTTTTATAGACAGGGTTTGAATTCCTGCGTCGGCAAATGCTTCACGAACTGCTTGTGACATTAATTCGATTGGGCCCGCAGCGCTCTCGAGATGGTCGTTGTGTTGTGCAACCTGTGCTTGCCCGACAAGGATCGGCGTGCGTGGGTCGATCTTGTTTTGGGCAGATGTCACTAGGTCAACTGTATATATCTGGAGAAATAAGCAAAGTATTGGTTGGGTTGTTCGTGATCTAGGATCGTTTGCAGTGAATAGCCCACAGATATGCACGATTGCAATTGGTTCTGACCATGCGGGTTTCGAACTCAAGGCACACCTGGTTGAGGTTTTGACCAAGGTTGGTCACAAAGTTGACGACCACGGCACACATTCCACCGATTCGGTTGATTACCCACCAATTTGTGCAGCCGTGGGCCGTGCAGTGCGAGACGGCAAAGCCGACATGGGCATTGTGTTGGGTGGAAGTGGACAGGGCGAGCAAATTGCGGCCAACAAAGTGCGCGGAGTTCGTGCTGCACTGTGTAACGACATGTACCTTGCAGAGATGGCGCGCTCGCATAACAACGCCAATGTGTTGTCGATGGGTGGGCGAGTAGTTACGTTTGAACTTGCAGAGCAAATTTTGCACACATTTCTCACGACACCTTTCGAGGGTGGTCGACACGAGCGACGAGTCGCGCAATTAACCGAAATCGAAGAACAAGAAGGAAACCGATAATGCCTTGGCCATCTGAAACATCCCGCGATACCGAAACTTTTGGATACATCGATGAAGAACGTGGTCGACAAATCACTGGTTTGCAATTAATCGCCAGTGAAAACTTCACGTCGCCAGACGTGATGGCCGCAACCGGCTCGGTGCTCACCAACAAATATGCAGAGGGCTATCCAACAAAGCGTTACTACGGCGGCAATGCAGTTGTCGACAAGATCGAGGCACTTGCTATTGAGCGTGTTAAAAAACTCTTCGGCGCCGATCACGCAAACGTACAACCGCACTCTGGCGCAAGCGCCAACATGGCCGTGTATTTAGGACTCTTAAATCCTGGAGACACTGTTTTGGGTCTGAGCCTTGATCACGGTGGACACCTCACTCATGGTTCGCCAGTCAATGCCAGCGGAATTTTGTATAACTTCAAATCGTTTCGTGTTGGCGATACCGATGAGCGTTTAGATTTCGAGCAAATTCGCGAAATGGCACTTGAGCATCGCCCAAAGATGATTGTTGCTGGCACAACGTCGTATCCACGCCGGCTAGAGCCAGAGCCGTTTAAAGCAATTGCCGATGAAGTCGGGGCATTGATGATGTTTGACATCGCGCACATTGCTGGTCTGGTTGCTGGTGGGGTGCATCCAAACCCAGTGCCGTTCGCTGATGTCGTGACGTTTACAACTCACAAAACATTGCGCGGCCCTCGCGGTGGTTGCATTCTTTCTTCTGCAGCACATGCAGCAGCCATTGATAAAGCAGTGTTTCCTGGCAGTCAGGGTGGTCCACTCCAGCATGCAATCGCCGGCAAACCAGTTGCATTTCATGAAGCTATGCAACCGAGCTTCAAGGT
>JBJOEQ010000027.1:0-5401 GCA_046049195.1 Actinomycetota bacterium
AAGCGCCAGGCAATCACCAACCCAGAGCGCACCTTTCGCAGCATCAAGCGCCACATGGGCGAAAACTGGAAGTCAGAAGATGTAGACGGCAAGAAGTACACGCCGCAAGAAATCAGCGCGCGCACACTCATGAAGTTGAAGCGCGACGCCGAAGCATATCTGGGCGACACCGTCACACAAGCCGTGATCACAGTGCCTGCTTATTTCGATGACGCGCAGCGCACTGCCACAAAAGAAGCCGGTGCAATTGCTGGTCTCGAAGTGTTGCGCATCATCAACGAACCAACCGCAGCAGCACTTGCATACGGACTCAATAAGGGCGACGAAGACGAAACTGTATTGGTGTTCGACTTGGGCGGCGGCACGTTCGACGTCAGCGTGCTTGAGATCGGTGACGGCGTGTTTGAAGTCAAGAGCACGCATGGTGACACGCGCCTCGGCGGTGACGACTGGGACCAACGAGTGATCGACTGGATGGTGCAGCAATTCAAGGCCGCACACGGAGTTGACTTGGCTGTTGATCGCATGGCAACACAACGCCTCAAGGAGGCTGCCGAAAAAGCAAAGATCGAGTTGTCGCAAAATCAGCAGACACAAATCAACTTGCCATTTATTACGGCAACCGCTGCTGGCCCGTTGCACATGGACGAGTCACTGACTCGCGCAAAGTTTCAAGAACTCACTGCAGATCTGTTGGAGCGTTGCCGCAAGCCTTTCGAGCAAGCAATCACCGATGCGGGTTTGTCACAGGGACAAATCAATCACGTCATCTTGGTGGGCGGTTCAACTCGCATGCCAGCAGTACAAGACCTTGTGCAGAGCCTCACCGGCAAAGAGCCAAACCGCACAGTAAACCCAGACGAAGTTGTTGCCATTGGTGCAGCAGTGCAGGCTGGCGTGTTGCGTGGCGACGTAAAAGATGTGTTGTTGCTTGACGTGACTCCGCTTTCGCTTGGTATCGAAACGAAGGGTGGCGTGATGACCAAACTCATCGAACGCAACACCACGATTCCTACTCGTCGCACCGAAGTGTTTACAACAGCCGATGACATGCAACCATCGGTAGAAATTCATGTGTTGCAAGGCGAGCGCGAGATGGCCAATTACAACAAGACACTCGGCAAGTTCCAACTTGTCGACTTGCCTCCAGCACCACGCGGTGTTCCACAGATCGAAGTGACATTTGATATCGACGCCAACGGCATCGTGCATGTTTCAGCAAAAGACCGCGCGACGAGCAAAGAACAATCAATGACCATCACCGGTCAGTCTTCGTTGGCAAAAGACGACATCGCAAAGATGGTCAAAGATGCTGAAGAGCATGCCGAAGAAGACAAGGCTCGTCGCGAAGAAGCAGAAATTCGCAACAATGCCGACTCACTCGTCTATCAAACCGAAAAAGTCTTGCGTGAGCAAGGCGAAAAGGTAACCGAAGAAGAGCGCACAGCAGTTGAAGGCCCAATGGCAGAACTCAAAACTTTGTTGCAAGGTTCTGATAATGCAGCGATCAAAGTAGCAACTGAAAAGTTGATGACCGCAAGCCAGGCGTTTAGCCAGAAGTTGTACGAGTCAGCAGCACGCGATACAAACGCTGCTGGCACGTCGGCAAGTGGCCAAGGTGCATCTGGCGCAAATGACAACGACATTGTTGATGCAGAAATCGTTGATGCCGAAATTGTCGACGAGAAGTAATTCGGAATCGACAATTTGTCATGACCGACAATCCGGAAAATGAACCAGAAAACGATGACGAGATGGTGCAAGATCTCGAGTCGGCTTTTGCCGATCTCAACATCATTGAAGTTGTCAAGGAGCGCGATGAGTTCAAAGACATCGCGCTTCGAGTGCAAGCCGACTTCGAAAATTATCGTAAGCGCGCTGCCACACAACTTTCTGATGAAGTAGATCGCGCAACCGGCCGCATTGTCGAGTCGTTGTTGCCCGTGCTTGACGCGTGTGAAGCTGCAGTGAGCCACGGGGTTGAGGGTGTTGAGCAAGTGTGGAGTGCGCTGTTCGGTGCTGTGCAAAAACATGGCCTCGAAGCTCTTGACCTAGCAGGCAAACCGTTTGATCCATCGGTTGCAGAAGCAGTGATGCACGAGGAAGGTGACCCTGCAGATTCGGCAACCGAACCAATGGTTGTTGAAGTGTTGCGCACTGGTTATCGATGGAAAGGTCGTGTGTTGCGAGCGGCAATGGTCAAGGTCAAGGGGTAGCAATGCAACGCGAGTGGTTTGAAAAGGACTACTACGCAACGCTTGGCGTATCTAAAACTGCAACAGCAAAAGAGATCACGAAGGAATACCGCAAACTTGCGCGCAAGTATCACCCTGACGCAAATCCAAACAACGCGTCAGCCGAAGAGCGGTTTAAAGAAATAGCAGCGGCCTACGACGTGCTTGGCACCGACGAGACACGCAAAGAATATGACGAAGTTCGTCGCGTGGGTCCGTCATCGTTTGGTCCTGGTGGCCAGAGCGGACATTCTCCTGGCTCATTTCGTTTCGACGACAGCAACATGGGTGCAGGTGGCATGAGCGATTTGCTTGGTCAAATGTTTGGTGGTGGTCGTCGCCGCAATAGCAGTGGTGTTGGTCCGCAACGCGGAGCAGAAATCGAAGCAGCACTCACACTTGACTTCACCGATGCTGCCCACGGTTTAACCACCACCTTGCATCTGACATCTGAAGCCGAGTGTTCGTCGTGCAACGGCAGTGGAGCACGTGCTGGCACTTCACCGAAGCAATGTCCGCAATGTCGTGGTCGCGGAGTAGTCGAGGACAACCAAGGTCCTTTTGCATTTTCTTCGCCATGTCCAAGATGTAATGGTCGAACAGTTGTCATTGAGGCTCCTTGCATTGGGTGTCGAGGCACAGGAGTCGAGATGCGAGCACGCGAAGTAAACGTGCGCATTCCTGGCGGAGTAGATGATGCACAACGCATTCGCCTCAAAGGAAGAGGTGGGCCTGGGCGCAATGGCGGCCCAGCGGGGGATTTGATTGTGTCGTGTCGTGTGACTCCCCACGAAGTATTTGGACGTGATGCTCTGCATCTCACTCTCCACCTTCCAATCACATTTGCCGAAGCAGCACTTGGTGCCGACATTGATGTTCCAACACTTGACGGTTCACTCGTCAAGTTGAGACTCAAGCCCGGAACTCAATCCGGTTCACGTCATCGCATTAAAGGCAAAGGAATAACTGCAGCAAAATCAACCGGCGACTTGATCGTCACGGTGGATGTAAAAGTGCCAACAAAAATGAACGACCAACAGCAACAAGCAGTAACTGATTTTGCTGCAGCAACAACAGACTCCATACGCGAGTCGGTGTTGCAATCAGCATCAGCCAAGAAAAGGGGTTAGCCAATGGAACACGAATTACATGCCGTATACGTGATCTCGGTTGCAGCCGAACTTGCGGGTGTGCATCCACAAACATTGCGCATTTATGAGCGCCGCGGTTTGTTGCAACCTGCCCGCACAACAGGTGGCAACAGGCGCTACAGCAACGCCGACATACAACGGTTGTTGCGCATTAGCGAATTGGCAGAAGCAGGCATGAACTTAGAGGGCATTCGCCAAGTTCTTGCTCTTGAAGCACATGTTGCGCAATTGCAGGCCGAAGTAGTGCAGTTGCAACGCGAACTGGCTGTTGCTGTGTCGGTTGTTGAGCGCAGTGGCCGTTTCGAGTTGGTGCCGCTACGTCAGTCGGTCACTGTTTTCGGCAGCAGACCAAGCATCTTTCGTCGAGACGAGTGAGATGTCGAGCATCAGCCACTAGACTCTTATTACGTTCCCCACAATTTAAGTAGGAGCGTTGCATGCCCGTCGCAGTTGTCGTTGGTACCCAATGGGGTGATGAAGGCAAGGCCAAAATCATTGACCTTTTGGCAGGCACTCATTCACATGTAGTTCGCTATCAGGGCGGACACAACGCCGGCCATACCGTTGTCGTAGGCGATCAGCGCTATGCACTGCAACTTGTTCCGAGCGGAGTCTTGTACGAACACGTCACTCCTGTAATTGGCAACGGAGTCGTTGTCGACATGCCGACGCTGTTTAACGAGATTGATGTTTTGGAAAGTCGTGGTGTGTCCTGCTCGCGATTGAAAGTCTCGAGCCTTGCTCAACTTATTTTTCCTTGGCACCAAGCGTTTGATGCTGTTGCCGAAAATGCTCTCGGTGATGCAAAGATCGGTACAACTCTGAAGGGAATTGGACCCGCATACGCGGACAAAGCGTTGCGGATAGGTATTCGTGCAGGAGATGTGCGTGACTTGACTCGTTTTGAGAAGTTGGTGCGCGAGCGCGCAACGGCAGCCCTTGCAATGCTCAAGTCTGTTGGCGGTGAGTCGTTTGATGTAGAAGAAGTAGTCGCACGATTTGTAGTGCTTGCTCAACGACTTGTTCCATATATTGCCAACACTGTCGACATGTTGCACGATGCAATTGAAGCAAACAAGAGTGTGCTCCTCGAAGGTGCTCAAGCAACATTTCTCGACATTGATCACGGCACGTATCCGTTCGTAACATCATCCAATCCAACTGCAGGTGGAGCATGTGCGGGCACTGGCATTGGGCCGCGCTACATCACGCGAGTTGTTGGCATTGCAAAGGCATACACCACTCGTGTTGGCGCGGGTCCGTACCCAACCGAACTACATGGAGCGCTTGGCGATGCCATTGTTGATATCGGTCACGAATTTGGAACTGTTACAGGCCGTCGTCGCCGACCGGGCTGGCTCGACTTGGTCATGCTGCGCCATGCAGTGCGACTCAATTCGCTCACCGAGATTGCACTCACCAAGCTGGATGTGCTCGACACATTCGACACGATTCAGTTGGGTGTTGGATACACACTCAATGGCAACAAAATTGCTGGATATCCGGATGACATTGAGTTGCTAGGTCGAGTTGAGGCCGAATACGTGGAGCTTGAGGGTTGGAAAACAAACTTGCGCGAATGCCGTACCTTTGAGTCGATGCCTCTTGCAGCGCGCACGTTTGTAGAAACAGTTGAACGACATGTTGGCGTGCCAGTGACCATGATTGGCGTTGGCCCCGAGCGCGACGATTGTGTGATTCGCTGATGATTGATCGCTACTCATTACCCGAGATCGCAAATATTTTTTCGGACGAGTCACGGTTTGCTCGCTATCTCGAAATTGAGTTGCTCGCGACCGAGGCTCAGTCAAAACTGGGAGTAGTGCCAAGTGCAGATGCAAAAGAATGTCGCACACGTGCACCCAAAGTGGACGCAACATTTGTTGCCGATGTTTCAGAACGCGAAAAGATAACTGACCATGATGTTGCAGCTTTTGTCGATGTCGTGCAACAACGCATTGGTATGCCAGCAGGTGCATGGATTCATCACGGTCTCACTTCAACTGACGTTGTGGA
>JBJOEQ010000028.1:0-29348 GCA_046049195.1 Actinomycetota bacterium
TTGCGATCGGGTCAAAAATTTATTTATGCCTATTACGACGGAGTCGACAAGATTGCTCACGAGCGCGGCTTCGGTGAGTTTTATGAAGCAGAGTTGCGCCAAGCAGATCGGTTGGTTGCAGATGTTCTTGAACAACTGACACCTGGGAGTGTGTTGATCGTGACGGCAGATCATGGTCAGGTGCACATCGGTGACGCATCAATAACTCCGCATCGCCATGTACTTGATCAAGTTGCCTATCAATCTGGAGAGGGCAGGTTTCGGTGGCTTCACGCGCGCAGTGGTGCCACCCAGTCGCTGCATGCAACTGCAAAAGAAATGTACGGCGATGTTGCTTGGGTTGTCACTCGCGACGAGACGATAGACAATGGCTGGTTTGGTCCACGAGTGACCGATGTAGCGCGCAAGCGCCTTGGCGATGTTGCACTCGTGCCGTTTAAAGACGTGAGTTTTCATGAGCCATATGACACTGGTCCGTATCAGCTGGTTTGCCGGCATGGTTCATTGACTGAAGCCGAAATGCATGTTCCATTATTGGCAATTGCCAAATAAAAGTGAGATAATGCAACCATGACTGAAGTAGTGCAAGAAGAAGCCCCAGAAAATCCACCAGTAATTCCAAACGAAACGGTGACAGCACCAGCCAAGGTGATGCGCATCGGTTCGATGATCAAGCAACTGCTTGACGAAGTGCATTCAATGACGATGGATGGACCGGCACGCGAACGTCTTGCGGAAATATATGAACGATCTATTGTCGAATTGACTGAAGCCCTGTCGCCCGACTTGGCAGAAGAGTTACGGATGTTGTCGCTGCCTTTTCGCGATGGAGTGACACCGTCAGACAGTGAAATACGAGTTGCCAAGGCCCAATTGGTTGGTTGGCTCGAGGGTCTGTTCCACGGAATACAGGCAACATTGTTTGCGCAGCAATTGGCCGCGAATCAGCAGTTAAATCAAATGCGCCAATTGCCAAGTGGTCCTGGCGGGACAGGTGTCCCTGAAATTTCGGATCGCCCTGGCACATATCTCTAGCCCATTGCGAGTTAATACAGGTAAGCACCACTGGTAAACACCACACTGATAATCTCTGTCCTCCAACGCGGCATTTTGCCACAAACATCGATCGAAAAACGAAAGGAGATCTAGGTGGGAGATTCGTTTACCCACTTGCATGTCCACACCGAGTTTTCGATGTTGGATGGCGCATCGCGACTTGATGAGTTGGTTGCAGCAGCGGTGGCCGATGGTCAGCCCGCGCTGGGTATGACCGATCACGGCAACATGTACGGAACGCTCGATTTTTATCGACAGTGCAAAGAGCAGGGTATTAAGCCAATCATTGGTACTGAGGCATACATGGCTCATGAGCATCGCTCTGAGCGGCCTTCTCGCCGAGGCAGGGTGGACGACTCGGGTGGAGAAACCGAGTCTGGCGGCAAGGTGTACTACCACCTCACACTCCTTGCAGAAAACAATGTTGGCTACAAAAATCTGATTCAGTTGTCGAGCCGCGCATTTTTGGAGGGTTATTACTACCAACCGCGCATTGACTGGGAGTTGCTGCACGAGCATCATGAAGGTTTGATCGCAACGAGTGGTTGTTTGGGCGGACACGTATTGCAACGACTCATGAAGGGCGACATCACTGGCGCCCATGATTGTGCTGGAAGACTGCAAGATATTTTTGGCAAAGACAACTTTTTTATTGAATTGCAAGATCATGGACTTGCAGATCAAAAGCGAACCAATCCACTTTTGATTGAACTCTCTCGTAAAATTGGTGCTCCACTTCTTGCCACAAACGACACCCACTACACGCATCGAGACGATCATGCCGCTCATGACGCATTGTTGTGTGTGCAAACAGGCTGCACGATGTCGGATCCAAATCGTTTCAAGTTTGAGGGATCCGAACATTATTTAAAGAGTGCTCAAGAAATGCAGTGGTTGTTTCGAGACATGCCAGAAGCATGTAGCAATACGCTTTGGATCGCCGAGCGAGCAAACATCGAGATCGAGTTTGGAAAGCCGGTGCTGCCAAACTTTGAGCTACCTGCAGGGTTCAAGACCGACGGTGAATATTTGCACCACCTAGCTCTTGAGGGAGCTAAGGAGCGTTGGGGGCAGAAACTTCCACCAGCAGTGCTCGAGCGCCTCAATTTCGAATTACAAACCATTGAGCAGATGGGTTTCAGTTCGTATTTCTTGATCGTGTGGGACATGATTCGCTATGCGCGCGACCATTCGATACGCGTCGGTCCTGGTCGTGGTTCAGCCGCTGGATGTGCAGTTGCGTATTGCTTGCGCATCACCGACTTAGACCCGATCAAGTACGACTTGCTGTTTGAAAGATTCTTAAATCCGAGTCGTATCACGATGCCCGATATTGATATGGACTTTGACTCGCGCTACCGCGATCAGATGATTCGGTATGCGGCAGATAAATATGGTCGTGACCACGTGGCGCAAATCATTACGTTTGGCACGATCAAGGCACGTAACGCTGTGCGCGATGCCGCGAGAGTGCTGGGTAAGCCGTATCTCGTTGGCGACAGGATTGCCAAGCTGATGCCGCCTGTGATCATGGGACGCGATACTCCTCTGAGGTTTTGTTTAGAGCCAGATCCGAAAGGCGAACACAAAGACGGATATCGCGCTGCTGCAGAGTTGCGGGCTTTGTACGAACTCGATAGCGAAGTGAAAGAAGTTGTGGACGTTGCTCGTGGGCTCGAAGGTCTCAAGCGCAACGTTGGCATCCATGCTGCTGCAGTGGTGATTACAAAAGAGAAATTGACTGAGTATCTACCCATTCAGCGCAAAACAGAACAAGGTCAGAACCCAGAAGACGCACCGGTGGTGACGCAGTTTGAAATGCATGGTGTTGAGGCGCTCGGACTTCTCAAGATGGATATTTTGGGGCTTCGAAACCTTGATGTACTGAGCGATGCCAATGCCATGATCCGCCAATTTCGCGATAGCGACTTTGATGTAGACAAATTACCGATTGACGATAAGCCAACTTTTGAGCTGCTTGCACGTGGTGACACCATCGGGGTTTTCCAGCTGGAGAGCACCCCAATGCGGACGTTGCTGAGGTCCTTGTTGCCAGAAACGTTTGAGCATCTTTCTGCGGTTCTTGCTTTGTATCGCCCTGGCCCAATGGGTGAAAACATGCACAATGATTTCGCAGACTACAAAAACAATCGCAAAAAGACCGAATATTTCCATCCAGATGCTGCGGAACTATTGGGTGACACCTACGGGCTCATGATCTATCAAGAGAGCGTGATGCGCGTGGCCCAAAAATTTGCCGGGTACTCGCTGGCCGAAGCAGACACGTTGCGAAAAGCATGTGGCAAAAAAGACAAAGTTGCGATGGCGGAACAACGCGCTGGTTTTGAAGCAGGTTGCGTCAACTTGGGTTATGGGGATGAGTTGGGAACAACCATTTTTGACATGATCGAAAAGTTTGCCGACTATGCATTTGCAAAAAGTCACGCATATGGTTACGGATTAATTTCATATCAAACCGCATACCTGAAAACACATTTTCCGGTTGAGTACCTTGCGTGTTTGCTTACCAGCGTCAAGACCAATTACGAGAAGGCGGCCGTCTATCTGTCCGACGCTCGCATGAGCAACATTGTTGTGCTCACACCCGACATCAATCTTTCTGGCGTTAATTTTGAACCAGTGCTCGAAGGCGAGGTGCGCAAGATCACATTCGGCCTCTCTGCTATTCGCAACGTGGGCGAGGGCCTCTCTATGAAAATTGTTGAGCACCGCAATACATTTGGCCCGTTTGAATCTTTTTACGACTTTGCTGAACGAGTACCAACAGACGTGCTCAACAAGAGGGCGATCGAGTCGCTGATTAAAGCAGGTGCATTTGACAAGCTTGGTCATCCACGTAAGGGGTTGCTTGCTTCATTCATGCCGATTATTGATACGACGCTTAAGCGTCGTGAAGAAAAAGATCAAGGTGTAATGAGCCTGTTTGGCGAAATGGAAGAAACCGAAGGCGGGTTCAGTGAACGTCAGTTGATTCCAGACTTGCACTTTGAAAAATCTGAGCAACTGAAATTTGAAAAAGAGATGCTCGGTCTGTATGTCTCGGATCATCCGCTGATGGGCATTGAAGGTGCTCTGCGACGTCGGGTTGATTGTTCAATTCCTGAAGCGCTCGAATCTGCTGATGGCGCGTTTATGACCATTGGTGGCATTGTCAACCAGGTCAATCGGCGCTACACCAAAAGAGGTGACCAGATGGCCACATTCATGTTGGAGGATTTGCAGGGTGCAATTGAGGTCACCGTTTTTCCGAAGACTCTCGAAAAATACGGGCATCAACTTGCCGATGACATGCTGATCTCGGTACGAGGCAGAATGGATGCGCGCGATGAAACAAAAGTCGGCTTTATGGCCACTGAAATTATTGTTTTGGAAGGTTTGCGATCATCGCAGGACTCATTGCACTTACGATTCAGTGCCCAGGCGATCACCGAGACCTTGATTGCGGATTTGCAGGCGGTGTTACTAGAGCACCCTGGTGATGCGCCTGTGTTCCTGCATCTGTCAGACGACAAAGCAGTAAGCCTTGGCGCGCAATACACGGTCAACCTCGATCGAGTGATGGGTCAACTACGAGCATCGTTTGGAGATGCCGCAACGATTGCATAGATGACCCCTGCCGAAACCGAAGTTTTGCTGGCAGACTGTAGGTATGTCAGTTGTGGTCGAGACGCGTGATTGTGGGTCTCTGACCGATGCCGAACTTGATGAGTTGGCAGCAATGGGCGGGGCCTTCGGAATTGGCCCAGTGTCAAAAGCCAAAGACGAGTGGGTGTTGTTTACCAGTGCCCGTATTGACGGCAAAATTCACGGTTTTACCTTCTCGACGCTAGAGCGCATCGGGGGTACTCCTTGCGTACTGCTCGGAATGATGAGCATCAAAAAGTCTGGCAAGCGAGACATGGTTTTGAAGGGCTTGATGGGCGAGGCCTATCACCGCGCACTGATGGCATTCCCTGACGAAGACGTCGTAGTCGGTTCGCGATTTGCATCGGCAGCCGGTCTTGAAGCCTTTAAGTCACTGACTGAATTAATTCCTCGACCAAGCCATCGTGCAGTTGGCGAGGAGCGTGCATGGGGCAAGCGCTTGGCGCGACGCTTCGGAGTCGAGTCTTCGTACGACGACCAGAGCTTCACCGTCAAGGTCAATGCACAAAGCGGTTTTCTTGATCACGAGACATTGAAGCCAGAAAAAATCGAGGCCGACGTTGCTGCTCAGTTTGCAATTGCTACCAAGGCCAAGAGTGGCGTTGTAATTGTGCACGGTTGGACAATGGCCGAGTCTTTGGCCAAACTCGGCAAACACTAAGCAGTCAACTTTGGAGTTCGCCGACGTAGTACGCGGTCGGCGCATGACGCGCGGGTTTTCAACTCAGCCCGTTGACTCGAAACTTATTTCGCAGATCGTAGATCTTGCGTCGCGTGCACCGTCCGCAGGCAAGACACAGGGTTGGCACGCACTGGTTATCACAGCCAATGACACGGCAAAATTTTGGGATGACACACTTGCTGTTGAGAAGCGAGAGAGTTTTCGCTGGAAGCAATTGCTGGACGCCCCAGTTATTGCGCTCGTGTTTGCTGACCCACTGGCATATGTTGAGCGTTACTCTGAGCACGACAAAGCACACACTGGATTGGGCACAAGTGCAGAAGCATGGCCAACCCCGTATTGGACTGTTGATGCTTCGTTTGCTGCGATGACGATGCTGCTTGCTGCCGAGGATGCCGGACTAGGTGCTTTGTTCTTTGCAGTATTTAGTGGCGAGAATGAGTTGCGCACCAGGCTGTGTGTTCCTGACGCATTGCAATTGATCGGTGCAATCGCACTTGGTTGGCCACTCGAGAGTGATACAGAGAACGGAATTTCAAAAGCGATAAAGGGAGCGAGTGCGACTCGGGCCCGCCGTAGCGCCGACCAAATTATTCACCTCAACGGTTGGTGAATTAACCCCGATCTGGTTGCAGGGCGACGCGTAGTGCTTCGTCAAAAGTCTTCGCGTCATGCGCTGGAGCCATGCATGTATATTTCCGACACACATAGGCAAGGTCATCTTTGCGGTCGTGCCAGATAGGCGAGTCATAGCGCTCGCCCCATGCACTCACCACGGTGGGCAACCACTGCTTGTGCAGTTGCGCTACCAAGTCGGGTCGATTGCCGGTAATTGCTACTTCGACTACACCGCGATGTCGCAGGTGTGCAGCACTGAGCAAATTGCCGAACGCAGTTGGTGCGCTTGTCGCGATGTGAGAGAGCAATTGCGAAATTTGGTCAGCGTGCTGCGCATAGCGCTCTTCGCCAGTAAGCGCAGCAAGGCGATACAACGCAAACGCTGCAGTCGAGTTGGCTGATGGGGTTGCGTTATCCATTAGATCTTTTTGTCGCACAATCAGCTGTTCGCCGGTGTGTGATGTTGTAAAGATGCCGCTGTTTTCGGCATCCCAGTAATCGGATAACAGTTTGTTCGCAATGGTTTTGCCGTGAGTGATCCAAGAGGCTTGGCCGGTTGCTTCGGCAAGTCTGGTGAAGCCATCGACGAGTTGTGCGAGGTCTGCTCCAAGTGCTGCATGCTGCGCTTGTGGGTTTCCGTCTTGATGCCAGCTGCGCTTGATTGTTGTTGATTCAGATTCTGTGCACAGTTGGTTGATCAGGAATTCTCCGTTTTTCACTGCTGCGGCAAGCCAGTCGGGTCGTTGCAGTAAGGCTGCAGCTTCCGCGAGAGTTGCAAGCATCATCCCATTCCATTCGGTGAGGATCTTGTCGTCTAGCCCTGGCCTTGGGCGCGTGTTGCGAGATTCAAGCAATAACGCTCGAGCGCGTTCAACTGCTGAGTTTCTCAAAAGATCGCCGCGATGATGCAGTCTGCTCAAGATGTTTGTACCTTCGAAGTTTCCCGCTTCTGTTACTTCGTACCATTCGAGTGCAACTTCGTGCAGATCTTGGGGGAGAGTGTCTACGACCTGTTGGCGTGACCACACATAAAAATGTCCCTCAACGCTGTGGCCCTGTTCGTCAACAGAATCGGCATCTTGTGCACAGAAAAATCCGCCGTCAGGATGACACAAATCGCGCAACACGTAGTCGATGGTTTCGGAAGCAATCTGTAGCCATCGCGGCTCGTTGAGCGCAACGCCAGCATGCAGATAGATGCGAGCGAGTAACGCCTGGTCGTACAACATTTTTTCGAAGTGCGGCACAAGCCATTGGGCATCCACGCTGTAACGAGCGAACCCCCCGCCGAGGTGGTCGTACATGCCACCAGAGGCCATTGCGTCCAGCGAAGTGGTAAGTATCTGGCGAAGTTCCGCGTTCGGGTTATCGAGATAGACCCGCAGTAGTAAATCGAGGTTCATGGTGCTCGGAAATTTTGGTGCAGAGCCAAAACCACCCCAATCGGCGTCAAAGGTCTGGCGCATCTGTTCCATTGCTGCGTTGAGATGTTGTGGTCCGATTAATGCCGACTGTGTGCTTTCTGAATCGCCAGTGTTGTTGGTGATACGGCTTGTGCGGCTCAGGCTTTGCATGAGCGCATCAACATTGTTCTCAATGTCATCGCGGCGATTGTGCCACGCATCAATAATTGCGTTCATTAATTGAATGAATGTGGGCTTTGGAAAATATGTGCCACCATAAAACGGCTTGGCATCTGACGTAAGAAATACGGTCATTGGCCAGCCACCACGACCGGTCATTGCCTGCACTGCGTCCATATAAATTGCGTCAACGTCTGGTCGTTCTTCGCGATCAACTTTGATATTGACAAACAATTCGTTCATGATTGAAGCAGTTTCGACATCTTCAAAACATTCGTGGGCCATGACGTGGCACCAGTGACATGCCGAGTAGCCAACCGAAAGAAGTATTGGTTTGCCGGTGGCGCGTGCGAGACTAAACGCCTCGTCACCCCAAGGAAACCAATCAACTGGGTTATCGCGATGCTGGCGAAGGTATGGGCTGATCTCGTGACTCAGGCGATTAGACATGTTAAGAAACGGTGATGATTGTGGTGAATCCCAATGTTGGGAATGGCGCTTTTGCGGCTATTGAAACTTTGAGAGTGCACACTCCAGGCACTGCAGGAGCAACGAGTGCAGAATTACGCAACTTGCACGAACCGTTGATGACCTTGAAGGTTCGTGTGCCTTTCGAAGGGCTGCGAAGCAATTCGTTTAATGGTGTCTTTGTCTTGGCAGAAATAGTGGAGGTCGTGATCCATGCTCCAGATTCGGGAAAGGTTGTTGCCGAAAAATGGGTGCTTGAGATCGATCCGTTAAGACCACTCGTTGCAGTCACTGAGTAGCGAAGAAACTTGCGTAGGTCTTTGACGGTCGACTGATATGTGTTGGCAACGGCGTTGGCGATAGCGGTGCAATCTGCTGGCTTGCTTGTAGTTGCTTCTCCTGGAGCCGTGCATCGATACCACTGACTCGTGGCGTTAGCCGCTGAAGTTGACGCGATACCTACTGCGAGCGCTCCAACACGACCTTCAGTGGTAAGTGATGCGGTGATGATTTTTGGAAACATCACGTCAAGTTCGGCGAAAGCAGCAACCAAGTTGATGAGGCCATATCCAAATGTTGTGTCGCGACCGGGCGCGCCAATGTCGGTGGCGGTGCGTTGCAGGATGTCGCGCACTTGGGCCGCAGTTATTGAAGGTTTTGCTGCAAACAACAATGCGGCTGCTCCGGCGACGAATGCTGCAGCCATGCTGGTGCCGCTCAATTTGCAAAACAAAGGTGTCTGGGATGGACATTTTCTTTCGTCATAAATCCCAACTGTTGAAGAAAAAATTTCAACTCCTGGGGCGGCAAGGTCGATGTAGTCACCACGTTGACCAAATGAAGCAACACTATTATCACTGCTAACGGCAGTCACTGCAAGTGTGAGATCGCTAGCGGATGGCCATTTTGGTGGTGAATCCGCAGCACCATTGCCTGCGGCTGCAACGACGAGCACATTGCGATCAACTGCGTGCTGAATTGCTGCAGTGAGTGACGTGCTTTCGGTTGAGCCACCTAGCGAGAGGTTAATCACTTTTGCACCTGAGTCCACAGCAAAGCGGACTGCTTTGGAAACATCCTTGGAATCTCCAGACCCCTGTGCGTCCAACACTCTGATTGGCAAGATGCGAGATTGCGGTGCAACACCCGATCCGCCTATTGCGTTGTCGGCAACTGCAGCGATGATGCCTGCGACGTGTGATCCGTGACCAGCAAGGTCAACATCTATTACCCCGGCACTATCGATTAATCCGAACATTGTGCGACCAGCATCAAGGTTGGCATCTAGGTCGGGGTGTGGACCACTTCCGCTGTCGATCACTGCGACGGTGACTCCAGCACCGCGAGTAATGCTCCAGACAGATGGTGCGCCAATTGCGGTCAAGCCCCACTGTTGATCGAGCAGCGGGTCCCTACCAGTTGCGGCAAATGAGGTTTTTGAGTCGAGAGCGACAGCGAGAACAGTCGCGCTTGTAACAACGAACGCGCTTGTAGCGGCGAACGACAGTGTGAGCACATGCGCGGCAGAGCGCCTTGCAAATTTTTGCATTTACACGCCCATTGCGTGATAGCCACCATCCACATGAATTACTTCTGCGGTAGTGGCCGGAAACCAATCGGACAGCAGTGCGACACATGCGCGTGCAACAGCCGTTGAGTCATTGACGTCCCATCCCAGTGGCGCACGGTCACTCCACACATCTTCAAATGTTTGGAAACCAGGAATAGATTTTGCGGCCATCGTTTTGATCGGCCCAGCAGCGACGAGGTTGCAGCGAATATTCTTTCCACCCAGTTCTTTGGCGAGATACCGGCTGGTGGATTCGAGCGCAGCCTTGGCGACGCCCATCCAGTTGTATGCAGGCCATGCAACGGTGTTGTCAAAGTCGAGACCAACAAAACTTCCACCTGATGGCATCAGCGGCACAAAAGCATCCGCAAGCGTTTTGAGTGAGTAGGCAGAAATTTGCATTGCAATCGCCACGTCGTTCCACTGTGCAGCCATGAAGTCGTCGCCCAAACACACTGCAGGGGCGAAACCGATTGCGTGAAGCACACCGTCAACACTGCCGAGGTGTTGCTTTGCCCCGGCGCGCGCGCTCTCCACATGTTCGGTCACAGTCACATCAAACTCAACAACTTCGGCTGGGGTGTCGAGCTTGCGAGCGGTTCGCTCGGTGATGGAAAGACCACGACCTGCACCAGTCAAGAGAACTGTGGCGCCTTCGCGCTGAGCCAATTGGGCGACCCCGAAGGCCAACGAAGCATCAGTAAGCACCCCTGTGACCACTATCTTCTTGCCATCCAAAATTCCCATGCCATCAACGGTAGTTGTTGGGGGGTGTTTGTGGCAGGCTCGTTGGATGAAAATAGGAATAATTGGCGGTACTGGACCTGCGGGTAGTGGACTTGCACTTCGTTTAGACGTGGCTGGCTACGAGGTTGTGATCGGGTCACGAGACAAAGCGCGATCGATGGAGAAGGTGAAAGAGTTGCAAGCACTGTGGCCTAGCCACAAATTAACTATTCAGGGTGGTGAAAACGTTGACGCTGTGAATTGCGATCTTGTCGTCGTTGCAACGCCTTGGGATTCCACCGCCACAATTGTTGGGGACTATGCGAGTCAACTAGCTGGAAAGATTGTGATCACAATGGCTAATGCATTGGTCAAAGTCGGCAAAGAGTTTCAGCCACTTGTTCCACCTCGCGGAAGTATTGCTGCCCACGTGCAAGCCGAAATTCCTCTGAGCAAAGTTGTCGCCGCGCTGCAGCACTTGCCTGCAAAAGAGCTTGGCAATCTCAATCATCACGTCGACAGCGATGTGTTGATTTGCTCGGATCATCCTGAAGCGATTGAAACTGTATGCGACATTGTTGAAAAGATCCCTGGCTGTCGACCACTCAACACTGGAAGGTTGTCGAACGCGCTTGCGCTCGAGGCTTTCACTGCAGTACTGCTGCAGATGAATGTGCGATACAAGACGCGTGTTGCACCACGCATGACCGGAATTCCAGATGTTGATCCTGTGAGTGGACGGAATTTGAAGATTTTATAATGCGCCTCTACGACACCGCCAAACAATCGGTGGTTCCGTTTGAACCAGGGCCAACAGTATTGATGTACACGTGCGGCATCACTCCGTACGACGCAACACATCTGGGACATGCGTTTACTTTTATCAGTTACGACATCTTGATTCGACGATTAATTGACATTGGTCATGAAGTGAAGTGTGTGCGCAACGTGACTGATGTTGACGACCCGCTGTTCGCTAAGGCGCGCGAATTGGGTGTGCACTATCTTGACTTGGCAGCAGGGGAAGAGGCCCGCTTTACGGGCGACATGCAGGCGCTCGGAGTCTTGCCGATGTATTCCACACCGCGTGCGTCATCAGCAATATCGGATATTCGTGGATTCATCGGCATGGTGATTGACAAGGGCTTCGCGTATCAGTCCGGTGGTTCTGTATATTTCGATGTCACTCAGTCAAAAACTTTTGGCGAGATTTCGCATTATTCACAAGAAACGATGATCGAACTTGCTCGCGAACGTGGCGGCAATGTGGAAGACCCGCATAAGCGTCATCCACTCGACTTTGTTTTGTGGCATCCATCGGCAGTAGACGAACCATCTTGGGAAACCATGTGGGGAGCGGGCCGACCTGGTTGGCACATTGAATGTTCTGCACTTGCAATGCGCGAATTGGGAACAACGATCGACCTGCATGGTGGTGGCAGCGATTTAATTTTTCCTCATCACGAGTGCGAGCGCGCCCAGTCGGAAGCGGCGACGGGCGAACAGTTCGTGAAGCACTGGATGCATGTTGCAATGGTGTCGATGGATGGTCACAAGATGTCGAAGAGTCGTGGAAACTTGGTATTTGTTGACAAGTTACGAACGCGTTTTGATCCACGGGTAATCCGACTCGGATTGATTGAGCACCACTACCGCTTTGAGTGGGAATGGGACGAGGACATGTTTGCTCGCAATGTTGACAGGCTCGCAAACTGGGCGACCGGAACAACGAACGATGACGACCAATTACTCAATTCGGTTCGTGACGCTCTTGATGACGATCTCGATACACCGCGTGCAATTGCGCTCATCGACAAGGCTGTAGCAACTGGAGTCGACGTGACAAACGCTGCCCGTCTTTTGGGAATTGAGCTCAACCGCTAATTGAGACGTTCTCGTGCGCCTTTCGAACCTAGACTGAAAGACACGATGAGTGCAGTAGAAACCTTTGAAGTCAGCCTTCCTGACGGAACTCTCAAGACCCTTCCTGCGGGTTCGACTTCGCTCGATTTAGCCCAAGGGATTGGATCTCGGCTGGCGAAAGCCGCAGTTGCTGCGGTCGTCGATGGAGTGGAAACAGACCTCACCGTTGCGTTGGCTGCTGGGGCAAGAGTTTCAATCATTACCGCAGAGAGCGAAGCAGGACGACATGTCTTGCGGCACTCAACAGCCCATGTGATGGCACAAGCAGTCGTGCAATTATTTGTTGGCGCCAAATTTACAATTGGTCCTGCAATTGAAGATGGCTTCTACTACGACTTCGAATTGCCGGGTGGCAAAACTTTCAGTGACACTGATCTTGCTGCGATCACCGAAAGAATGCGCGAAATCATCAAAGCAGACCAGTCATTTACTCGAGATGAAATGTCGGTGAAGGCTGCTCTCGAATTGTTTGCTGATCAGCCCTACAAATGCGAAATCATTACACGCGTTACTAGCGGTTCCGCCGATGGTACTGATGCATCCGAAGTGCAGGGTGGCGACGTTGTGAGCGTGTATCGCAATACCGATTCGTTTGTTGACTTGTGTCGGGGGCCTCATGTGCCAACAACCGGCAAACTCGGACACTTTGCTTTGATGAAAGTTGCTGGCGCATATTGGCGGGGCAATGAGAAGGGTCCGATGTTGCAGCGGATTTATGGAACAGCATGGGAATCAAAGGCTGCGCTCGAAGAACACATCACTCGTTTGGCAGAAGCCGAAAAGAGGGATCACCGTCGACTTGCTGTCGAAATGGATTTGCTTTCGTTTCCTGCCGAAATCGGCGGTGGTCTTGCCGTGTGGCATCCAAAGGGCGGGATTGTTCGCAAGTTGATGGAGGACTACAGCCGTCACCGTCATCAAACTGGCGGATACCAGTTTGTCTTTACGCCGCATCTTGCCAATGCAGATTTGTTTGAAACTTCTGGCCACTTGCACTTCTATAAAGACGGCATGTATCCACCAATGGAGATGGACAACGGCACCTATTACCCGAAGCCGATGAACTGCCCAATGCATTGCTTGATCTATCGCGACAGACAGCGCAGTTATCGCGAATTGCCATTGCGTTTATTCGAGCTTGGCACTGTGTATCGATACGAGCGCGCCGGAACCTTGCATGGTTTGTTGCGAATTCGTGGATTCACACAAGATGACAGCCACATTTTTTGCACAGAAGGCCAGATGGCCGACGAGATTACTTCGTTGCTTGATTTCGTTATCTCGGTATTACGCAAGTTTGGTTTTGAAGATTTTGAATTCAAACTCTCGACACGTGACCCAGAAAAA
Source organism: Actinomycetota bacterium (assembly GCA_046049195.1). Classification (GTDB taxonomy): domain Bacteria; phylum Actinomycetota; class Acidimicrobiia; order Acidimicrobiales; family Ilumatobacteraceae; genus UBA3006. The sequence continues at coordinate 13,640 of JBJOEQ010000028.1, forward strand.
TCAGTTGGCAGCGACGAGATTTGGGAGAAGGCAACTACAGCATTGCGTGAAGCCCTGCATCGACATGGTGTTGACTATTCGGTTAAAGAAGGCGATGCTGCTTTCTACGGCCCCAAAATCGACATTGATGTGCGCGATGCGATCGGCCGTAAATGGCAATTGAGCACAATTCAATGCGATTTCAATCTTCCAGAGCGATTCAAGTTGGAGTACATCGGATCTGACAACGGTCGTCATCAACCGATCATGTTGCACCGAGCATTGTTTGGATCGGTCGAACGGTTCTTCGGTGTGCTCCTCGAGCACTACGGTGGCGCATTTCCAACCTGGCTAGCACCAGTACAGGTGCGAGTACTTCCGGTGACGAGCGGTCACGAGCCGTACGCGACAAAACTTATTGCGCAACTTCTGCGAGCGGGCTTCCGTGTTGATACAAGCGTTGCCGATGAACAGTTGGGCAAGCGAATTCGTTCTGCAAAGTTGGAGCGCATTCCATATGTGTTGGTCGTTGGAGACGACGATGTGGCACATGAAACAGTTGGGGTGAATCCTCGCGGTGGTGAAGTAATACGCGATGTGAAGTTCGCAGACTTTGTGAAGCAGTTGCAAGATGAAACTGCTGATGCAAATGAACTGGTGTTGTAGTCGATATGCGTCTTGAGCGACTCTGGAACGGTTGGCGTGCGCAATACGTGCAGGGTGACGCAAAGAAAAGCGACTCGGGCAAGTCGGTCTTCACAGAAATTCTCGAGTCAAATACGAACGACGAAGACTCGCATATCGTTCATCGCGGCATTCATTCGTTTGTGATTCTCAATGCGTTTCCATATTCACCCGGACACTTGTTGGTTTTGCCATATCGCGAAGTAGCCGAACTTGAAAGCCTCACGGTGGAAGAGCACGACGAGATTTGGTCGACAGTCACGTTTGGTGTGCGAGTGTTGAAATCTGAATACAATCCGCAAGGCATCAACGTCGGTGTCAATTTGGGTGCTTCGGCCGGTGGAAGTATCGCCCAGCATCTTCACGTGCACATTGTTCCTCGGTGGGGTGGCGACACCAATTTCATGGTTGCCATTGCCAACACCAAAATTCTGCCCGAAGCTTTGGATGTCACGGCTGCGCGTGTGAGATCTGCGTGGAAAGTACTCGAATCGCAAAACAAGGAAGCAGGGAAGTAATCAATGTCAAGCAACGAAATTCGCGACTCACTGCCAGATGATCTAGATATTTCTGCATTTGTAGGGCCGTACCAATTTCCTGATAACCATCGGCGTCGGATTCCTGGATTCATTTATCTCGGTGTTGCAGTCGCATGCTTTGGGTTGTGGCTCACAGCGCAATCAGCAAATTCGTCACTCGGAAAAAGTGGTCTTGTGAATGATGGAATGCTCATCGTTGCGATTGTGCTGAGCGTGTTCGGATTATTTGTATTGAGTTCATCTTGGAAAATGACAGTTGACGAAAAGACTGCACTCGTGTTTGCGAGTCGCGCGGTTGGCTTTGCGGTTGGGCATTCTTCTGCTCAACAGGTATGGCGCGGATTTCGTAGTCGGCCCACTTGGCGCGTGTTTTGTTATAGCGCCGAAGAACCCCCAGTACAGCGGGGTTTGGTCTTGGTGGACGCAATAGATGCTTCAATTGTCGAATGTTTAGTTGAAGCCAACCCCGACAAGTAGGCTTCGCACATGTTTGATGGTCGGTTTCGTGTAGAGATCGAGCGCGTCGTGCGCCCTGTTGGCAAGTTGCTGTTGCGCACAGGTTTGTCACCTGATCACATCACCATCTTGGGTCTCTTGATAGCGATTTGCGCTTCGGTTGCCATTGGTCTTGGCGCGTTGCCACTTGGTCTTGCCCTTGTCATCTTGTCGGCGCTTCCCGACATGTTTGATGGTGCGCTTGCTAAGGCTTCAAATTCGGCAAGTCAACGTGGTGCGTTTTTTGACTCAGTCATCGACCGAGTGAGCGACTCATTCTTGCTCGGTGGTGTGGCGTGGTATTTGGCCGATACCCGCGGGGCCACAGCCGCTGTCTTGCCGTTTGCGGTGATGGCGGTTTCATCGCTGATTTCGTATCAGCGTGCCAAAGCCGAATCGCTTGGTCTTCACGCCAAGGGTGGTTTGATGGAACGAGCAGAGCGCATCATCGTTTTGTGCGCCGGATTGCTGTTTGGTTCGTTGCTGTGGTGGGTGATGTGGGCGATGCTCATACTGACCACGATGACCGCGGTGCAACGTTTTGTAAAGGTTTGGAAACAGGCTGCAGTTGCTCCTGTGACAGCACAAAAACAAGAAGTACGTCGATCACGCCGTGCTTCTCGTCGTGTGCGTCGTGATGACTATCGCGAACGTTTTGCGCGCCGCCGCCGATTGCAATAATTTTGCATGGCGAGTAGGCGCGACAACACGGCAGATCACATCGCTGTTGCTGGCTACAAGGTCGCCTCAATGCTCGCTCGTGTCGCTCCATCAAAGTTGCTCGAAGGAGCTTCTGTCGGCGTAGGGAGTTCTCTAGCAAGAGCAATGAAGCAAAACAGGGTCATGGTCATGCGACATTTACAACGAGTTGATCCAAGCCTGACCGGCAAGCGACTGCATGTAGCAACGCAGCAGGCGTTTGTGAGTTACACGCGTTATTACTTAGAGACATTTCGTCTAACATCACTTTCAAAACAGCAAATCGCACAGGGACATCACGTCGAAGGGTTTCAACACATTGAAGATTCGGCGACCAAAGGTAAGGGCACAATTCTTGCGTTGCCACACATGGGTGGGTGGGAATGGTCTGGTCGGTGGTTAATCGATCAGGGTTATCAACTCACCGCGGTTGTGGAGCGCTTGGAAAATACCGAGTTGTTTGAATGGTTTGTTGAGATGCGCTCAAGATATGGGGTCAATGTCATTGCTCTCACCGATGATGCAGGAATTGCTGTGGGCAATGCATTGCGCGATAACCACGTCGTGTCGCTGCTGTGCGATCGCGATATTCCAAAAGATGGCAAGCGCACTGGGGTGGAGGTGCAATTTTTTGGTGAAACCACGACGGTGCCTGCTGGTCCTGCATTTTTTGCGTTGCGCACGGGTGCACAACTATTACCGATGGCCACGTTTTTTACTCCAGGTGCAAACGGACACAAGTCAGTTATAAGACCTGCGCTAGTGGTTGAGCGACAGGGTTCTTTGCGTGAAGATGTCGCACGCATTACTCAAGTGTTGACAACCGAACTTGAAAATCTCATTCGCCAAGCACCAGAGCAGTGGCATTTGTTTCAGCCAAATTGGCCGAGTGATCCTGGTTATGAGGAAGCGACAGTCGCTTAGCCAAGCACGTCTTGTAATACTTGCAAACGATCGCGATTAACTCGATACCAAATCCACGTGCCGCGCTTGGTTCCAGTGATCAGGCCTGCTTCTCGCAAAACTTTTAGATGATGACTCACGGTGGGTTGCGACCGACCGGTTGGTTTGACCAACGAACAAGCGCAGGTTTCAGCGTCATCAGATGCGGCAATGAGGCTAAAAAGTTTCAGTCGCACAGGGTCTGCAAGCGCAGCGAAGCCCTTGGATAAATCGACAGCATCGCGCGTCTTGAGAAATGCCTCGGTGACGGGTGAACAGCAGTTTTCGGTGGTCTGTGTTATATTGATACCTATCAATATAGCATGAACGCTTAACAAAGGGAGTTTTATGTCGCGAGTTCAACTGGCACTCAATGTTTCAAACTTGGCTGAAGCAATTGATTTTTATTCAAAAATGTTCAATACGACTCCTGCCAAGGTTCGCGACGGCTACGCCAACTTTGCCATCGTTGACCCGCCGCTCAAATTGGTATTGATCGAAACACCTCGAGATGTCATGACTGAGTACCAGCATCTCAACCATCTAGGAGTCGAACTTGAGACGACTGCTCAAGTTGAAAGTTCGATTGAAAGATTTGAGCAACTCGGTCTTGTTGATTCTGTAGAAAAAGACACAACGTGTTGCTATGCAGTGCAAGACAAAGTGTGGATGCAAAGTCCTGATGGGGCTCCCTGGGAGTACTACACGGTGCTGGCAGACGCTCCTACCTATTATGCAACTACCGATCAGAAGTGCTGTTAGTGACAACTGATTCAAAAATTTCAATGTCGCGCCGGTTAGCGGCTGAAGCGATTGGAACAGGGCTGCTGATAGTTGCGGTCATTGGTTCGGGAATCATGGCCGAAAGGCTCACCGACATCGTGGCTCTGCAACTGCTGTGCAACGCTGTCGCTACCGGTGGGGCACTGGTCGCACTGATTTTGATTTTTGCACCTGTCTCGGGTGCTTCGTTTAACCCAGTTGTGGGCATTGTCGGGATCTTCACGGGTGAAGCAAATGTTAAGGACACTCTTTGGTATGCGCTTTGGCAAACAGTTGGTGGATGTTTGGGTGCTATCACGGCAAACCTGATGTTTGATCTGGATGCAATCAATGTCTCTCAGAAGGTTCGCTCTGGTTCTGGAATTCTGTTCTCAGAGGTTGTTGCAACAGTTGGTCTGCTTCTCGTCATCTACGGGACTATTCGCGCACAGCGCGCAAATTTGGTTCCATTTACGGTTGCGGCATGGATTACTGGAGCATATTTTTTTACTTCGTCAACTTCGCTGGCAAACCCAGCAGTCAGCGTTGCTCGAAGTCTGAGCAACACGTTTGCCGGAATTGCTCCAGAGTCAGTGCCGATGTTTGTCTTGATGCAGTTGTTCGGCGCCATGTTGGCGGTGGTGATCATCAAGTTTGTTTTTGGTAAACCGCGCTCATGAAGGGTGTCTTGTTTTTGTGCATCCACAACTCTGGTCGGTCGCAAATGGCGGCAGGGTTTATGCGTCACCTCGGTGCTGGTCGTGTCGCTGTTTATTCAGCCGGGTCGGAGCCCGCGAGTGCAATTAATCCCTCTGCGGTTGCAGTAATGCAGGAAGTCGGAATCGACATTGCATCTGCTCAGCCGCAATTGTGGACGATGGAGATGTTGGAGGCTGTCGATGTCGTTGTGACAATGGGTTGCGGAGACGCATGTCCGTTTTTGCCCGGCAAGAAGTATGTGGATTGGCCACTCAAAGATCCCGCTGGTCAGGGCGTGGTCAACGTGCGTCCGATCCGCGACGAGATTAAAAAACTTGTTGAAGACTTACTCGCGCAAATTGCGTAAGTTGCTCTAGGCAAATGCAGCAAAAAGTTCGTTGATTGCTTTTGCCTGACCGCCAGAGGTAGACGACATCACCGCAATTGGCAAAACACCTGCGTTGGCCCATGCTGCAAATTGTTCGCGAACTTGTTGCGCTGTTCCCGAAATAGTGCAGTCGCGTAGCCATGCGTCGCTCATGGTGGCTTGCAATGTTTGAGCCATTGATTCTTTGGGAGTCGTTACGAGCACATGCTCAATCGCGTCCATCTCGTCGACGTAACCAGCGTTACGCCAATAGTTGCGATAGTTGGGGAGCGAGACGTAGCCCGTCAGTGTTTTTCGGTGCAAGGCCAATGCTGTGTCAATGTCGTCGCTGATGATGGTTGGAACCATGTTGGACATAAAGAATGTTGATTGTTTGTCGGCGGGGAGTAACGCAACTTGACGACCAATGTCGCGCAACGATGCATTTGCCCAAATAGCGCCTTCCGATATTTGGTGCGACAGTGCGAGCATTTTGTCACGCAGAGCCGCTAGATAAATCGGTGGGAGTTCTCCAGAAAATTTTTCATTTGCACGCATCGCTGCAACGTAATTGGTGATGTCGCTGAGTGGCTTGCCGGTTTCCACGCCGAGACGTTGCACCACCGGTCCGTGGCTGACTCCAATCCCGAGACCAAATCGTCCGCGAGATATTTCGTGAATGTGTGCCGCAGTATTTGCTGTCTCGACCGGATGGCTGTAATACATCGGTTGTATCGATGTCCAGTAATGAATAGTGCTTGTGGCGTGGGCGAGTGAAGCGCACAGCGCCATGGTGCCGCCGAGACTTGGGCAGGCAAGACCTGCAAAGCCGAGTTGTTCGGCTTTTTGTGCCAACTCCAAAATTGCATTGCGCTTGGTGGGCGATGCAACGATCGAAATTGCTGGCTTGGAATATGGGCTTGTAGGGAATTGCGTCATGGTCTCACTGCTTTCGTGCTGACTGTGTTTGTTTCGTTATGTTTTGTTGTGTTTTGGGCCAAATAGCTTCTAGACGGTCTACCGTATACGGCGTGAACATGTTGCGGGTTGCAATGGTGAGTCCCTACAGCGTGTCGGTTCCGGGTGGAGTGCAAGCCCAAGTCATGGGTTTGGCGCGCGAACTTCGCCGCATCGGCCACGAAGTGCGAGTGCTTGCGCCATGTGATGGTCCGCCTCCTGAGCCATTTGTGACACCGTTGGGTCAGAGCCTGCCAACTTCTGCCAACGGATCTGTTGCACCGCTCGCTCCAGATCCATCAGCAGCATTGCGTACGATTCGGGCTCTTAATGATGAGGCATTCGATGTCATTCATCTACACGAACCCATCGTGCCTGGTCCTACAGTCACGAGCTTGTTGTTGCGTCTCGCGCCGACGGTGGGAACTTTTCATGCCGCTGGCGATTCATCGTCGTATCGGGTACTCAATAAAACTGCGCGTTGGGCGGCCAACCACTTGAGTGCGCGCGTTGCGGTGTCTGAAGCCGCGAAGGAACTTGCATCAAGATATCTCGATGGTGACTATCAGGTGCTGTTCAATGGCATTGAAACTTCTCGCTATTTGAAGATTGATGCGCAGCGCGAGACGCAACCAACTATTTTTTTCTGTGGGCGTTTTGAGCCACGCAAAGGACTCGAGGTGTTGCTTGGTGCGATGAAGCACTTGCCGGCCAACTTTGCACTGTGGATAGCAGCAGATGGTCCTGGCATAGACGAGATGCACAAGCTGTATGAAAACGATCATCGCATTTCATGGCTTGGCCGAATCACCGAAACAGACAAGCTCGACCGACTATCGCGCTGCACTGTGTTTTGCGCGCCATCATTGCGGGGTGAATCCTTTGGCATAGTTCTGCTTGAGGCGATGGCTGCAGCGGTTCCACTTGTGACCACCGATATTGATGGGTACCGAAATGTTGCAACGCACGAAGTGAATGCCTTGCTCGTTGCTCCAGGCGACGAAGAGCAATTAGCAAATTCGATTACTCGGATCGTTCAGGACACAAATTTGTCGCAGCGTTTGGTAGCCGGTGGTCTCAAGCGTGCGGAGGATTTTTCGATGCAACGTCTTGCTACCGAATACGTAGCAATCTACGAAAGGCTCTTGGCGGCTGAAAAAAATAATGAGATTGCAGTGCAACCAAACAGACTTCTGGCAATGTTCGAGCATCGTGTGCTCCGCCGACCGCAAGTGGGCCCAAATTGATACGAACATGTCAAGACGCGGTATCGCGAGACTGAACTAGACTGAGCAACATGAACATTCTTGTTGTAGTAGTCGTTGTTGCAGCCGTGTTGCTGGCGTTGGTGCTGCTGTATAACTCACTCGTTGGTCGCCGCAACGAGGTCGACAACGCATGGTCTCAAATTGATGTGCAACTGAAGCGCCGACTTGATCTCATTCCAAACTTGGTCGAAACCGTCAAGGGATATGCCGCCCATGAAAAGGCAACACTTGACGCTGTGATCCAAGCGCGGAATTCGGCGATCGGTGCCACGTCTTCGCCGAATGCCCAAGCAGCAGCCGACTCGGCAGTCACCGGTGCATTGAGGCAATTGTTTGCGCTTTCAGAGGCTTACCCAGACCTCAAGGCCAATCAGGGTTTTGTTTCGCTGCAAGAAGAACTGTCCAACACCGAGAGTCGCATCGCTTATGCACGACAGTTTTATGGCGATGCTGTGCTGTCCTACAACACGGCAATACAAAAGTTTCCTGCTTCGCTCGTTGCTAGTTCGTTCAAGTTCACTCAGCGTGAATATTTTGAGGCCGAAGCTGCCGCGCGCACCACACCTGAAGTTAAGTTTTAGTTAGATCGGAAGTCAAAAGTTTCATGAATGACCTCATCGCGTCAAATAAGCGACGCACATTTTTCTTGCTCACCGGATTTATCGTCATCACCGTGTTGGTTGGTATGGCTGTTGGTGTGCTTATTGGCAACGGAGCCACAGGCACGATTATCGCGTTGGTGTTCTCGGCCGTGTTTGCTTTTGGTTCCTATTGGAAATCGGATTCGGTTGCATTAACTGTGAGTCGTGCAGTGCCAGCCGACCCTGTCGAGTTTCGTCGCCTGCACAACCTGGTTGAAGGCTTGTGTATTGCAAGCGGATTACCAAAGCCGCGCGTATTTGTGATTCGTGATGATGCGCCGAATGCATTTGCGACTGGACGAAACCCCAAGCACGCTGCAATCGCAGTGACGACTGGTTTGCTCGAAAAGATGAATCGTGTCGAGTTGGAGGGCGTTGTTGCCCACGAACTCTCACACATTAAGAATTACGACATTTTGGTGAGCACCTTGGCGGTCACGCTGGTTGGCACGATTGCTCTCATCACCGACATCACTATTCGCATGATGTGGTGGAACGGCGGGCGAGTGAGCCGCGGCAATGACCGCCGCGACAGCACCAATCCACTTGCATTTGTTGGTATTGCGTTGTTGATCCTCGCACCGATCCTGGCCAAGATTATGCAGGCCGCTGTCAGTCGAAGGCGCGAAACGTTGGCCGATGTCTCGGCATGCAAAATGACTAGGTATCCGCCAGGACTCATCTCGGCACTCGAAAAACTTCAGACGGATAGCACTGTCACTCATTCGGCCAGCATGGCAACGGCTCATATGTGGATTGAACAGCCAATGTCTGGCGTGAATGACGCAGGTCGATTGGGTATGTGGCATAAACTTTTCAATACGCATCCCCCATTGGCAGAAAGAATTGCGCTGCTCAGAGAGATCTAACCATGAAAAATCGCTCACTGGTATTTGGTTCAATCGTTGCAACATCAATGTTGGCGCTGGCTGCCTGCGGGGGTTCTTCAGGATCTTCGATCTCGACAGATAGTGCAGCATCAAGTACCACTGTTGTTACAGAGACAACTATTCCAGAAATTGTCAACCCGTTGACGGGTTTGCCAAATACTGATCCATCTACGCTGACTCGCCCTGCGATGGTTGTGAAAATCGACAATCACCCGTCTGCTCGTCCGCAGTTGGGTATCAATCAAGCAGACATCATTTTCGAAGAGAACGTTGAAAAGTTGACACGACTTGCAGCGGTTTTCCAAAGCGAAGGCTCAGATCCTGTTGGTCCAATTCGTAGCGGTCGCTTTCAAGACATCAACTTGTTGAGCTCGCTCATTAAGCCGTTGTTTGTGTGGAGCGGTGGCAACGAAGAGGTAACGGCAGCGATCAAAAAATCTGATCTCGTTGACTTGAGTTACACGGTAGCAAACAAGGACGGTGGCTTTGCTCGCGACAGCGATCGCTCAGCACCACACAACTTGATTGCAGAGACTACAAAGTTGTGGACATTGAGCCCAGAGGGTTCAACTGCACCTCCTGCGCAGTTTTCATATCGCACTGCAAGCGATGCTGCACCAGCAACTGCCAAGCCAACAGCCGGAGTAAAGGTGTCGATGGACGGTGTGAAAGTGCAATGGGACTGGGATGCAACCACCGGAGAATTTTTGCGACTACAAGACAGCACGCCCGTTGTGGATACTGCAGATGTGCAACTTGCTGTACCCAATGTGATCGTGCTCGAAGTTGAATACACCAACCAATACAGCCCGACGTCTAAGACACTTGGCGGCGGAAAAGTATATGTATTCACTAACGGCACATTGATCGAGGGCACATGGGAGCGAACCGATCGTTTGACTCCGTTCTTGCTCAAAGATTCGAGCGGGGCAGTGATCAAACTCACTCCGGGCCAGACTTTCGTTGAGGTTGCGCGAGTAGCAAAAACAGCCGTGGTGCCTGTGGGCACAAACCCAGACGACGTCAAGTTTCTCTAAGAAAACTGTCACAAATAACCGACCGTTTGTGTCGGTAACGGTGTGGGTACGATGGTTTGCATGACAAAGAATGCTGCACGCACAACTGGATCAATGCAGGTCAAGCGCGGTTTGGCCGAGATGCTCAAGGGTGGCGTCATTATGGACGTCGTCAACTCTGAACAAGCAAAGATTGCCGAAGATGCTGGTGCAGTAGCGGTGATGGCACTCGAGCGAGTGCCTGCAGACATTCGTCGTGACGGTGGTGTTGCTCGAATGAGTGACCCAGAAATGATTATGGCAATTCAGGCGTGTTGCACGATTCCAGTGATGGCCAAAGCACGCATCGGTCATTTTGTTGAAGCCCAAATTTTGCAGTCGCTCGGTGTTGACTTCATCGACGAATCAGAAGTGCTCACCCCGGCCGACGAAACGCATCACATCGACAAGCTGGCATTTGATACGCCTTTTGTTTGTGGAGCAACCAACTTGGGTGAGGCCCTTCGTCGCATCAGCGAGGGTGCTGCACTTATTCGCTCAAAGGGCGAGGCAGGCACAGGCAACGTTGTCGAAGCGGTTCGCCACTTGCGCAACATCTTCGGTGACATTCGCAAAATTACTCAAGCCGACTCAGCAGAATTGTTTGATTGGGCTAAAAAACTCGGCGCGCCACTTCCACTTGTTCAAGAAATCGCTGAGACTGGCTTGTTGCAAGTTCCGTTGTTTTGTGCAGGCGGCATCGCCACACCAGCCGATGCTGCTTTGGCAATGCAACTCGGCGCTCAGTCAGTGTTTGTTGGTTCCGGAATCTTTAAGAGCGACGATCCATCACCCCGCGCGAAAGCAATTGTCGAAGCAACGACGCACTACATGGATGCCGACATTTTGGCAAAAGTGAGTCGCAATCTTGGTGCCCCGATGACAGGCATCGGAATGGATCAGATCAACGAGCGTTACGCCGAACGTGGTTGGTAATCGAACTCAACGATGATGAGTTCGTTGACAGTTAGGTCTTAAGCATGAAAGTTGGCATCTTGGCATTGCAAGGTGCATTTGCAGTGCACGAAGAAATGCTGCAGAGCCTCGGCGCCAACACGGTGCAAGTGAGAACCGCAGAAGATTTGAAGTTGGCGGATGCTCTTGTGATGCCCGGCGGAGAGTCAACGACAATGTCTCATTTGCTCAACACATCGCAATTGTTTGACCCGATTGCCGAACGGATCAAGGACGCGATGCCAGTATTTGGAACCTGCGCAGGCATGATTTTGTTGGCAAAGAGCATTGCTGACGGGCGGCCAGATCAACGGTTTTATGGGGCGATTGATATTGATATTCAGCGCAACGCCTATGGTCGTCAGGTGGAGAGTTTTGAGACCGACTTAGATATTGAGGGGCTGCAAACGCCTTTCCGCGCAATGTTTATTCGTGCGCCACAGGTAGTTCGGATTGGGTTGGACGTTGAGGTGCTCTCGACGCACGAGGACAAGGTGGTGCTGGCACGCCAAGGTTCGGTTATGGTGGCGTCGTTTCATCCAGAATTAACGAGTGACAGTCGCATTCATTCATTGTTTTTGCAGGAGGTATAAAGATGTCCGGCCATTCCAAGTGGGCAACGATCAAACACAAAAAGGGCAAAGCCGATAAGGCACGTGGCAAGACGTTCGCAAAACTTGCACGACAACTCGAAGTCAGTACCCGAGAGGGTGGTGGAGACCCAGCATCTAACGCGTCGTTACGCACAATCGTGCTCAAAGCAAAAGCGGCTCAGATGACAAACGATGCAATTGACCGCGCGATCAAACGAGGAATGGGCGAGCACTCTGGTGCGGCGTTCGAATCGATCACGTACGAGGCATATGCGCCGGGCGGTGTTGCAATGTTGATTGACGCACTCACAGACAATCGCAATCGCACTGCATCGGATGTGCGTCTCGCCTTTAGCAAGTCGGGAGGCGCAATGGCAGAGCCCGGCGCAGTGGGCTGGCAGTTTTCGCGTAAGGGCGTCGTGCAGATTGACAAATCGGTTTCAGAAGATGAAGTGATGATGGTTGCGCTTGAGCATGGCGCAGAAGATGTGATGGACGACGGCGACACATGGCGCGTGACATGTGATTCGCACGCCTTATACGAACTGAAAGCTTCATTGGAAGGTGCCGGTATGACGGTGGTTAGTGCGGTGTCGACAATGGTTTCGTCACTTCAAGTTCCAGTTACCGACATTGCCGACGCTAAAGCTATTCTTCGAATCATGGACGATCTAGAAGACAACGATGATGTACAAGATGTTTACGCTAATTTTGACATGAGCGATGCAATTCTTGAGGAGGCTGCGTCATGAGCGTTGCTGTCGGCGATAAGGCACCGGGTTTCACACTGCTTGGCAGCGGTGGCAAGTCGTATTCGTTGTCTGACTATGCAGGTAAACCTGTTGTCTTGGTTTTTTATCCTGGCGACAACACCCCAGTGTGCACAAAGCAATTGTGTTCGTACAACAACGAACTAGCGCAATTTACTGACATCGGCGCACAAGTGCTCGGCATTTCGGCCCAAGATGTTGCAAGCCACGATGCATTCTCCGCCAAGCACGACTTCGGATTCCCGTTGCTGGCCGACACCGAAAAAGAGGTGGCAGGAGCGTATGGAGTGGTTGGACTATTGGGCATGATGAGGCGCAGCATTTTTGTGCTGGATGCCCAGGGAGTGCTTCGATATGTTCACAGATCCGCAGTCGGACTGACCTTTCGTCCAGTTGACGAATTGGTGACCGCACTACGTTCCGCTCTCTAAATCCTTACCTAGCAGGTGTTTTGGCACTACTATAGAACATATGTTCGCCCAGTCTGAAGCGCTCGTCGTGCTCGGTATCGACCCTGGTTTGACCCGCTGTGGTTACGCAGTATTGAGAAGTCAATCGTTGCAGCAAACCGACGTGATTGCGCTTGGTGTGATGACAACTCCAGCAACTGAACAGTTGCAGCACAGGTTGTGTGCGTTGCAATTAGATATCGAGAAACTGATTAATGAAACTCGACCTGATGCGATTGCGGTTGAGCAGGTATTTTTTCAAAACAACGTGCGTACCGCAATGAGCGTTGGGCAAGTGAGTGGGTTGGTACTCGCGATGGCTAGCAGGTTAGGAATCGATGTTGTTCAATACACACCAAGCCAAGTGAAAAGCGCTGTCACTGGTTCGGGAACTGCCAATAAGTTGCAGGTGCAAAAGATGGTGCAACAGCGTCTTGGTCTTTCATCATTGCCAGAGCCGGCCGATGCGGCCGACGCTGCTGCGATTGCGTTGTGTCATCTGGCAGTCGCGCCATTACGTAGCAGCATTCTGCGAGCACAAAATGCGGTGGGTGTAAAATGATTGGGTCGTTGCGTGGGGTAGTGATTGAGCGCAATCAAGACTCAACCGTGTTGCTCGAGGTTGGTGGTGTGGGCTATCTCATCCATGTCACGCCTCGCACACTTAGTGAACTCGAGCCGACATCGCAGGCTTTCGTCTACGTGCATCAACACATTCGTGAAGATGCTCAGACGTTGTACGGTTTTTTAGACAGAGACGAGCGCCGCACCTTCGAGATCCTGATCGCGACACACGGAGTTGGCCCAAACATGGCGATGTCAATACTTGCCACACACACGCCGCGTGCATTGATCGACATTGTTGCCACCAACGATCACGGAGCACTGACCTTGGTGTCGGGGGTTGGTCGCAAAACTGCCGAACGACTGCTGATCGAGTTGAAGGGTCGAATGAATCTGCCCGTTATGGATACGCCCCAAGGTGAACAAGCACATGGTCATCGTGCAGTGACCGATGTGCGTGAAGCATTGACAGGGCTCGGCTATTCAAACGAAGAGATTCGTGATGTACTGCGAGAGTTGTCAGCCACCGACACTGCCGAAAACTTGTTGCGCCAGGCACTCAACGCACTTGGGGTGAAGCGTGCGTGAAGAATTTGTAGACCCGCATAAGCGCTCACAAGACGAGAGCGACGATGGCGAGATGTTGGATGAAGTTGGGTTACGACCTCGTTCCTTGACTGATTTTGTCGGTCAGCGCGAACTCAAAGAGCATCTCAGCATTGTGCTTGAAGCCGCAAGACGCCGAGGGCAGGCAGCAGACCATTTGTTGTTCGCTGGTCCTCCTGGGCTTGGCAAAACCACGCTTGCTGGAATTGTTGCAACCGAAATGTCCGCACACCTCCATGTCACTTCGGGTCCAGCACTTGAACGTGCCGGAGACTTGGCTGCAATCTTGACCAAACTCGAAGACAACGATGTTTTGTTCATTGACGAGATTCACCGTTTGTCTCGCACTGTTGAAGAAATCTTGTATCCAGCAATGGAAGACTTTCAGATCGACATTGTTGTGGGCAAAGGTCCGTCTGCTTCGTCGATTCGCCTGACATTGCCCAAGTTCACATTGATCGGAGCAACGACTCGCACCGGCATGATCACTGGACCACTACGTGATCGGTTTGGGCTTGTAGCCCGACTCGATTATTACGACAACAACGAGTTGCAATCAATCATCAGTCGTGCGGCAGGTATTTTGCAGGTCGATATTGATGGACAGGGTGCCGCCGAAATTGCTCGACGCTCACGCGGAACACCGCGCATTGCAAATCGTCTCTTGCGCAGAGTACGCGATTTTGCCGAGGTTCGTGGTGACGGCACGGTTGACAAGGTGTCTGCCAATGAAGCCTTAAGTGTGTTTGGTGTAGACGAACTTGGGCTCGACAAAGTCGATCGCGCGGTACTGAGTGCAATCTGCGTTCAATTTGGTGGTGGACCAGTTGGCTTGTCAACACTGGCAATCAGCGTGAGCGAGCAAACCGAAACTATTGAAGATGTGTACGAACCATTTTTAATTCAGCAGGGGATGATTACTCGCACCCCGCGCGGTCGTGTTGCGATGCCGCTTGCCTATGCGCACCTTGGTTTGCAGACACCTGCACAACATCCAGATCTTTTCGCCTAAGTTTCTCTAGTCGCTATGCATCTATCGGATATTGATTATGACTTGCCGCAGCACCTCATTGCGCAGCACCCAATAGAACCGCGTGATGCTGCGCGGTTGCTCGTCGACATTGATGTACGAGATCCCAATAGCGAACCAGTGCATCGACATGTTTCTGACTTCGTCGAATTTGTGAGGCCAGGCGATGTTGTGGTCGTCAATCACACGCGGGTGATGCCCGCTCGTGTGATCTTGCATCGTGCAAGCGGTGGCGTCGTCGAGGCTCTGCTGCTGGAAGAAAAAGATACGGGCACAACGACATGGGAATCGTTGTTGCGACCAGGTGGCAAGTTAAAAGTGGGAGAGATTCTGTATTCGTCGGACGATGAAGAATTTTTGCAAGTTGGAGAGCGCACCCAGGCCGGCGACACGTTTTTAGTCCGATTGATCGGAAGCGATGCCCAGGTTTTGCTCGCAAAGTACGGCAGCATGCCGTTGCCGCCGTACATCACCGAGGTGCTTACAGATGCAGAGCGTTATCAAACGGTGTTTGCACACGACCAAAAGTCTTCAGCAGCACCAACGGCAGGCTTGCACTTCACACCAGAACTATTGCAACGTATTCGCGATATTGGTGTTTCTATTTGCGAGGTGGAGTTAGTTGTTGGCCTCGACACATTTAAGCCAATTTCGGTTGACAACCCACTTGAACATCTCATTCATGCCGAGTCATATCGTGTTCCGCAATCGACAATGACCGCATGTGCTGAAGCACATTCAAGTGGAGCGAGAGTGATCGCTATCG